>CAJMNP010000033.1 GCA_905214895.1 uncultured bacterium
AGGCCTTCCGCGACCAAGGGCTCGACTGCGTGATCGCAGGCGGCTCGGTCTTTGCGCAGGCTGCCGAGGTGCAGGCGGTACGCGCCCTAGTCTGCGCGCTTGCCAATCCGGCCGATACGGCGCAGGGTCTTATGCCGTTGCTGGCCTCGCCAATGTTTGCACTCGGCGCCCAGGAGTTCCTGGCGCTGGCGACCAGGCTCGACAATCAGACGGGGGAGACCTCGCGCCGCAACATCGATGCGGGCATCATGAGCGATTCCGATGTGCCGGGTTTGCAGAACCTGCCGCTCGTGACGCGCGCCCGCGAGGTGCTGCGCCATGCGCTTCGTCGCGTGGGTCGCGATTCGTTCGCCTCCATCGCGTGCGACGTGGTCAACGCCTCTGGCTGGTTTGTGCGTCTGGCGCAGCGTGGTCCCGAGGGCAAGGCCATTGCCGCCAACGTGCTCAAGGCGCTCGATGCCGTGGCTGAGGCTGAGGCCGAGTTCGGTAACTCGCCGCGTTCCATCGCGCTGGCCTTCGACCGCTTCCTGGCGGGCAAGGAGGCGCCGGGCGCGCTCAACGAGGAGGGTGACGGCGCGGTACGCATCATGACCGTGCACGCGTCCAAGGGTCTGGAGTATCCGGTCGTCGCGGTGTCCGAGTGTTTTGGTGTGCGCAAATCGTCCGGTGCGGCTCAGATGGGGCGTGTCGAGGGCGGAGCGCAAGTCGTGGCGCTGCCGGCTCGTTTTGATGGCGTTAAGCTTGCCGATGGGACCTTCGTGAAGGGCGATGACGTCAAAAAGCAGTTTGAACACGCGTTTAAGGGCAAGGGCACGTCACTGTGGTTGCCGCCAGAGCTCATGGAGGATGTCTGCGCGACGGGTTCTCCCGCCGAGGCATTTGCTCGCCTGCGCAACGACGACCTGCAGCTTTCGCTCGAGGAGCGGGCTCGTTTGCTCTATGTCGCCATGACGCGAGCGCGTGAGCTGGTGATCTTGGCGATGGATGCCGGCGTGAGCCGTGGCAAGCTGTGCGCGCCGACCTTCGACGTCGAGACCGATCTGACCTATGACGTGCTGCGCCGTATTTTGCCGACCGACGCTCTGGACATGCCACAGCTCGATGCCGACCGCCTGGTGTTCGACAACTCCCAGCCGGGCGACTACGAGCTTATCTCGCTGGCGGACTTTACGTTTGGCGAGCAGGCGTTTGAGGCCAACGCTTCACTGGATGCCGAGGGCAGGCTTGTCCGCGGCGATGCGGAGCTGGAGAGTGCCGGTGCAGATGCCCGCGCCGCCGTTCCCGGTCCTGCCGACCCCGAGCCCGATGCGTTTGAGCTCGTGTATCCCCAGGCGGTGGGCGTGCGCATGGGCGCCTGCCCGTATCCGGCGCGCGATTCGTACAGCTATTCGTCAATTGCCGCGGCGCTCCATGCCGAGTCCGAGGACCGTGCCGCCGAGGCACGTGTTCCCATGGAAGAGGCCGGCGATGATGCCGAGTCGGATGGCTCGGAGATGGCCGATGCGGACGTGGCCTCCGTTGAGCCCGCCGGCAACCCCATGGCGCTGGGCTCAGCGTTCCATGCCGCCTGCCAGTGGCTCATCGAGATGGGTGCCGATGAGCTGCCCACCGCGTGCGCCGAAGCGCTGGCGCGTCTGTGGCGCCTGACGCCGGAGCAGCGCGAGCGCTTCGACGTTGCCCTGGACCGCTGGCTCAAGTCGGCTGTTCGTGCCGACCTGCTCGCGTGGCCGTGCGTTCGCGCCGAGGTGCCGTTCTTCTCACTGGGTTGCGAGGACGAGGACATTGCCCGCTACGGTGCATATGCCGAAGGCGCCATCGATGCGCTAGCGACCGACCCGGCGGATTCGTCGCGCGCGCTGGTCATCGACTACAAGACGGGCGGCACACCGGACGAGACGCCGGAACAGCTGCAGGAGAAGCACGCCCTGCAGGCGCGCGTTTACGCTGATGTTCTGCACAAGGCGGGCTTTGAGGCCGTGACGGTCAAGTTCGTCCGCGTGGAACAGACCGATCCAGCCATCTTCGTCGAACCCGCCGAACCCCAAGTGGTCACCTACAACCTCTAGCCCTCAGATAACTTGCGGTGGAATAGTTCCTGTATTGCGGCCCAGGTGGCCCAAACGGGAACTATTTCACCGCAACTGCATGAGGAGCCGTGTGGGTTTGGCTAGGTTCGGATGCCGTCCGCGCCGTGCGGTAAAATCGTTCAGTCAGAACACGAACCCGCATCGGAGCTCATCATATGGCATTCGTCCATCTGCACAATCACACTGTTTTCTCCATGCTCGACGGCGCAACCCGTATCCAGGATATGGTCAACCGTGCCGTAGAGCTGGGCATGCCCGCCGTGGCCATTACCGACCACGGCTACATGTATGGCGTGCCCGACCTGGCGCTGGCCTGCGACGCCGTCAACCACAACACGCCCGAGTACAAAACCTGGAGTCACGACAAGTCCTTCTTGGAAAAGGACCGCCGCGACGAGCTGGTGGAGCCCGATCCCGAGGCAAACCCGCGCGAACATGCCCAGTATGTGAAGGACATGGCCATGTGGGACGAGAAGGGCAACATCGACGAGCTCAAGCCGCCTCTAGTCATCAAACCCATCTTTGGGTGCGAGGTCTACTTTACGCCGGACGAGACCCTTGCCCGCGACCATAAACCCGAGCTCTACCACATGATCCTTCTGGCCAAGGACCAGGAGGGCTACGTCAACCTGATGCAGACGGTTTCCGAGGCCGCCGTGCAGGGCTTTTACTACAAGCCGCGCGTGACGCTCGACAATCTGCGCCGCCATGCCAAGGGTATGATCTGCACGAGCGCCTGCATCGCCGGCATCATCCCCAAATACATCGATCGCGGTGACATGGAGGGCGCCATCAAGTGGGCCGAGACCTTCCGCGACACCTTCGACCCCGGCGACTTCTATATCGAGATCCAGGAACACGGCATCACCACCGACAACGGCCTGACCGACGAGCAGATGGACCGTACGCTCATCGATATCGCCAAGCAGGTGGGCGTCAAGGTCATCGCCACCAACGACTTCCACTACCTGCGCCGCGAGGACGCGCCCGTGCAGGACGTCATCATGTGCATCGGCATGAACGCCAAGGTCGACGACCCCAACCGCATGCGCATGACCGGCTCGGAGTTCTACATGAAGACCGAGGAGGAGATGCGGGCGATGTTCCCGTATTGCCCCGAGGCCTGCGACAACACAATCGAGATCGCCGACAAGTGCTACGTGGAGCTCGACTGGGACTCCATCATCCTGCCGCGCTTCCCGTTGCTCGACCCCGGCGAGACGCACGAGAGCCAGTTCCGGCGCGAGTGCGAGAAGGGCCTGCGTCAGCACTACGGCGACGACTGGGCTACGCGCGAGATCGGTGGCGTCAACATCAAAGAGCGCTTTGAGTACGAATACAAGGTCATCTGCGACAAGGGCTTTGCCGCCTACTTTTTGATCGTCGCCGAGTACGTGCAATGGGCCAAGGACAACGGCATCGGCGTCGGCCCCGGCCGTGGCTCGGCCGCCGGCGCTATCGTCGCCTACGCCATGAACATCACCGCGTTCGACCCGCTCGAAAACGGCCTGATGTTCGAGAGGTTCCTGTCCCCGCAGCGTACCGAGATGCCCGATATCGATATGGACTTCGACGATGAGCGGCGCCTCGAGGTCGTGGAGCACGTTCGCCAGCTCTACGGCCCCGAGAAGGTCACCCACGTCATCACCTACTCGACCATTAAGGCCAAGCAGGCCATCAACGACGCCGCGCGCGTCCTGGACTACCCGGTCTACATGGGCCAGCGCCTGTCCAAGATGGTCTCGAGCGATCCCAAGGTCAAGCTCAAGCAGGTGCTCGACAAACAACCCGGCAAAGAGGATCTGTTTAACCCCGACTTTGCCGAGGCCTATAAAAAGGACGACGACGCCCGCCGCATCATCGACACGGCGCTCTCGATCGAGGGCCTCACCCGTGGCGAGGGCGTGCACGCGTGCGCCGTTCTGATCTGCCGTGATCCCGTCAACGAGCACGTGCCCACCAAGCTCGACACCAAGGGCGGCGTCGAGATTACCCAGTACGAGGGCCATACCGTCGCCGACATGGGCCTGCTCAAGATGGACTTCCTGGGCTTGCGCACGCTGACGGTTATCTCCAAGGCCAAGGCGAACATCAAAAAGAACTTCGGCATCGACATCAAAGAGGAAGAGATCCCCTTTGACGACCCCGAGATCTTTAAGCTTATGGGCTCCGGCCACACCGCCGGCGTCTTCCAGGTCGAGTCCGCCGGCATGACGGCCACGATCAAGAACATGAAGCCCACCGAGTACAAGCACGTCGTGGCATTGATCGCCCTGTACCGCCCGGGCCCGCTCGGCGCCGGCATGGTCTCGTCCTACATCAACCGTATGAACGGCAAGGAGCCGGCGGTTTCCTACGACGACCGCCTGGACGACATCCTGGGCGAAACCTACGGCACTATGGTCTACCAGGAGCAGGTTATGCTCATCTCCGTCGAGATGTGCGGCTTCTCCAAGGGCGAATCGGACTCGCGTATCCGTAAGCCCGTGGCTAAGAAAAAGATCAAGCTGCTCACGTCGACGGTGCTCCACTGGGAGGATGGCTCGGACGAGACCACCTACGACCACTGGATGAACGGCGCTATCAAGAACAACTACACGCGCGAGGTCGCCCAGAAGATCTGGGACGATGTTCTTGAGTTCGCATCTTACGCCTTTAACAAGTCGCACTCTGCCGGCTACGCCATTCTGGTTATGCAGACGGCATGGCTCAAGGCGCACTATCCACACGAGTACATGGCGGCCGTCCTGACGTCCTATACGGGCAAGACCGACAAGATCGTTCATTACGTCTCGGCGTGCCGTCACGACGGCATCCCCGTGCTGTCGCCAGATGTCAACGAGTCCGGTACCGAGTTCACGGCTACCAAGGAAGGCGTGCGCTTTGGCCTGGCCGGCATCCGCGGCGTGGGCACTGGCGTGGCGCAGACGATTATCGCCGAGCGCGAGGCGGGCGGCCCGTTTAAGACGCTGCACGACTTTGTCGAGCGTGTGGACTCGAGCCAGGCCAACCGCCGCGTGATCGAATCGCTGATCAAGGCAGGCGCCTTCGACTCCACGGGCTATCCGCGCCGCCAGATGATGCACTTTGTGGACAAGAACAACCCCGAGAACATCATCGACGCCGCGGTAAAGCGCCAGAAGGACCGCGCGAGCGGCCAGACCTCGTTCTTCGATATGTTTGGCGACGTTGAGGGCTCGGGCTTCGAGGTCAGCGTGCCCGATCCGGACGGCCAGGAATGGGACCGCCACCTCAAGCTGAGCCAGGAGAAAGAGGTCCTGGGCATCTATGTCTCGGACCACCCGCTGCGCCCGTTTGAGTATGCACTAGCCAAGGCGCGCGACTTCTCGTTCTCGCAGATCGACACCGGCTACGAAGTTCAGAATCCTACGGGCGGTACCATCAACCAGGAGATTCCCGAGGGTAAGGCGCTGTGGTGGGCCGGCATGGTCTCGAGCGTGTCCAAGCGCGTGACCAAAAACGGCGACCCCATGGGCATCGTGCAGCTCGAGGACATGGAAGGCGAGGCCACCGTCGTGGTGTTCCCTAAGACTTACAAGGAGGCCGAGGGATATCTGTACGGCGAGGTCGATCCCGAGACTGGCGTGCAGCTGTCCGACGCGTTTGTGCGCATTAAGGGCAAACTCGAGCGCTCGGACCGCGGCGACCAGATCATCGCGCAGGAGATCGTGCCGCTCGAGCTCAACGAGGAGAACAACAAGCCCAAGGTGTTTGAGGTCATGGTGCCCAACAGCCGCTTTAGCCAGGGAAACATGGCGCGTCTTGCCACGGTGCTCACCACCAACCCGGGCGGCGACCGCGTGGAGATCTTTATCGAGCAGGTGGACGGGCGCGTGCTGCGTGCCGAGGTACCTGCTAAGGTCAACGCGCGCTCGATTCCGCTGCTGGCCGAGGCCAAGGCCATCGTGGGTAACCAGGGCAGAGTGACGGTGATCTAGGGACGGCGTTGCTGAGGGGTAGCTAATTTGGGACGGGGCTATTTTAGCTACCCTTTGGCTGACGGCGAATGAGTCGGGGTTGGAATACATCTCAACCGACATTTGGGGGTAGCTAAAATAGCCCCGTCCCAAATTAGCTACCATGTGTGGATTGGAGGAAGTGATGGCGCAGGGGACGTTTGTGCAGGCGCTTCGTAAGGAGGCGGCGCTGAGCGGCACCTTTATGAAGGGGCGTTCGCTCATGCTCAACGGCGCCGTGCTGTCGATCGAGGACGGCGGCTCGCGCTTCTCCAAGAATGTGACGGTTGAGGGCTCGGTGCGCGGCTCGCGCGGCGATCTGTACAAGACGCACGTGGCGCTCGACATGGACGAGCACGAGGTGATCGACTACGACTGCGATTGCCCCGCTGCCTATCGCTATCCCGGCATGTGCAAGCACGCCATCGCCACGGCGCTGGCGTATCTGGACGCAAGCGGCACCGAGCCCGTCGAGGGCCTGCGCACGCCGGTCCGCACGTTTACGGCGGCGCCCAAGCAAGCCGCGCGCACCGCGCCCAAAGCGCCGGCCGTCAACCCCAACTATCCCTTTCCGGCACCCGTCCCCACGAGTCCCAGCCTCATGGCGGCGCTCTCTGATCTTTCGGACGCGCGCATGGATGAGCTGGCGAGCATGCGCCGCAAGCTTGCCGGTGCCGTTGATCCCGACGCCCCCAAAGCGGCGTTGGAACCCTCGTTGGTGCCGTACTACAATCCGCTGTTCGCCGACCGCTTTAGCTGGGCGCTCGAGTTCCGTATTCGCTGCGGTTCGGTGTCCTACGTGGTCAAGGATATCGACGGCATGGCCGACGCCTATGTTCGAGGCGGCACCTTCTCGTACGGCAAGAAGCTCACGTTTGTCCATACGCCCGAAGCCTTCGAAGACGTGTCGACAAAGCTGCTCAACCTTGTTGTGATGACAGTTGCCTATCTCGATGACATCACAAGCTCGCGTTCGGCGTCGTACGATTTTGCACGCAGCGGCTTTGTCGCCGAGCGCCAGTTGCCGCTGTCCGAGCATAGCATCGTATATGTGCTGGACCTGCTGCGCGGCCGGACCATCTCCTTTGAGCCCGCCTGGTCGCGGGGGACGACGACGCATCGCACCTATGACGTGGCGGTTGAGATGCCTCCGGAAGGGGAGGACGAGGTGCTGTCTAAGCGCCCACCGCTCCTTGCCGCCAAGATCGCGCCGGCGGCTGGCGGCAGCTACGATCTGCGCCTGCCGGCCGATGCATACTGCTTTGCTTCGGGCGACGTTGCCTATCTGGTCGACACCCGTCGTGCGCGCCGCACCGATGTGGCGTTTGCCCAGCATGCGGCGCCGTTTCTATCGCGCTTGCTGCCCTGTCGCACGCCGGTTCATATCGCTGCCGACCAGGTGGGGGAGTTCTGTCGTATGGCGCTGCCCATTTTGCGCGACTACACCGACCTTACCGCGCCCGCGGCGCTCGATACCGTGGCGCCCGAGCCAAGCTTTGCTATGGCGATCGGTGTCGACGATGGGCTCGTGACCTGCAAAATTACGGTTACCTACGGTGACTGGTCGGCAGATCTCTTTAGCCTGGGCGCTCCGGGCAGTCCCTTCGAAGAGCGGCGTCCGGGCGTGCCGCCGCGCGACGAGGTGGCAGAGTTTCGCGTTATGGACACGGCTGCCCTGTATTTCGACTTTTACGAGAGCGGCCTGGCGTTTGAGGAACGCGATGACGAGAGCCTGTTCCACTTGCTGACCGAGGGCCTGTCTGCCCTGTCCGAGCTGGGCGAGGTCATGCTCAGCGACCGCCTGCGCCAGATCTCGGTCCGCCCTGCGCCCAAGCTTTCGGTGCGCGCGACCGTCAAGAGCAATCTGCTCGACGTCGAACTGGGCGCGAGCGGCCTTTCGGCGGCAGACCTTGCTATCTATCTGGACTCGTACAAGCGTCACCAGACGTTTGCGCGTCTCACGTCGGGCGACATCATTCGCTTGGACGAGGGAGCGCGCGCCGCGTTTGGCCTTGCCGAGGATCTGGGGGTCGATGCTGTCGACCTGCTCGACGGCGTGTCGCTTCCTGCGTCGAGTACCCTGTTCGTCGACAGTATGCTTGCGCGCACGCCCGCGCTCGAAGCCGATCGCGACGCTGCATTCCGTCGCACCGTCGAGCGCTTGGATACGCTCGGCAAGATGGACTTTACGGTGCCGGTCTCGCTCAAGGCCTCACTGCGCGGCTATCAGGTCGACGGCTACCAGTGGCTTGGCTCGCTCGAGCACCTGGGCCTCGGCGGCATCTTGGCCGACGATATGGGCCTGGGTAAAACGCTACAGATGATCGCACATATCCTGGCGCGCGTGGAGGCGGGGGACACTAAGCCCACGCTTGTGGTGTGCCCTGCGTCGCTTGTGTACAACTGGACCGCCGAGTTGGAGCGCTTTGCCCCGTTGCTCGATGTGTGTGCCATTGTGGGCGCCAAGGCTCAACGCCGTGTGCAGATCGCCGGCGTGGCCGAGCATAACGTGGTCGTGACGTCGTATGACCTCATGCGCCGCGATATCGACGAGTATGCCGAGCAGGACTTTGCCCGCGTGGTGCTTGACGAAGCCCAGTACATTAAAAATCCGCTCACGCAGGTGGCGCGCGCCGCCAAGCGCCTGCCGGCCGGTGTGCGCTTTG
>CAJMNP010000034.1 GCA_905214895.1 uncultured bacterium
AAGTTTGCTGCGGGGACAGCAGCTCGGGGATGTACGTCACGCCCACGGCGAGCAGTGCGCCCGAGACAGAGCCCAGGACAATGCGCGAGATAAACAGTACCTGGAAGTTGGGCGCCAACGCCATGACCAGGTTGCCGAGCACAAAGACGATGCTATAGCACACGAGCAGCTGATAGCGGCGGAATCGCCCCGTGCTGAGTGCAAGCACCGGCGTGGCGATGGCGTAGACGAGTGCGAACACGCTGATGAGCTGGCCCGCAGTGGCAAGTGATATGCCGAGTTCCGTCGCCAAGTCGCTTTCGATGCCGATGACCACGAACTCGGAGCAGCCGAGCGAGAATCCCAACAGCACGAGCAGCGCTAGGCAGAGCTTGGTGCGCGCGGGGGAGAGCGCGGCGGCGGTTGACTTACTTTTAGGCGTGGTTGCGGCGGTCAAGGTTGTTACTCCAATGTCGCATGAATAAGCGGGATTCAATCCCTGCAACTCTAACAGAATGTGACAAAGGGACAGTCCCTTTGTCACATGGTGAGCTTGCCTGTATAGTCGCAATACAGGCGAAGATGGTCTCAGGTACATCGCGGGCGACAGGAGATCCCATGGGTATGCACACGACAAAGGTTGCAGTGGGCGAGGGCAAGTTTACACTCGAGGCCCAGCTGACGGTGACGCCGCGAGGTATGGCGGTCTACGCCTGCTCGCCGGAGTTTGCGCACCTGGGCGCCACGGCGCAGGCCATTCCGCGCCCCGAGCCCGGCCGCACGGCGACGGTGAGCATTCTCGCAGTGCCTTGCCATCGAGACGAGATCCCGGCGCACGATATCGCGGCGGCGCTGGCCACGCGCTTTGATGTGCCGGTCGTTGCAAGCACGGGTTTTCATGTTGAGCAGGCGAGCGGGGACGACTTGCAGCGCATGCTCGATACCACCAAGGAGCTCATCGCCGCGCTCGAGGAGGCCGCAGCCCGCATTCTGCGCGCCGGCTGGGATGAGGGCGGCGCAGGCGCCGAGGTCGTGGCGGTCAATGGCGCGACTGGCGAGGCGCTCGGCCCCGTCGATCGCATCGAAGCCCATGTGGGCGAGGGCATTCTGCACCAGGCATTTTTGACGCTTTTGGTCGAGGGTCAGGGCGAAGACGCGCGCCTGCTGCTCTGTCGCCGCAGTCCGCTCAAGCGCCTGTGGGGCGGGGTGCTGGCCGATGGCTGTGCCGGTCATCCGCTCCCCGGGGAAGACGTCGCGGCCGCTACGGCGCGCCGCATCGGCGAGGAGCTCGGCATCAAGCGTGAGCCCGATCAGCTCAAGCACCTCGGACACGTGGTGTACCGCGAGGACCACGGCGACGGCCACTGCGAGTGCGAATGGTGCGAGGTGTTCGCAGCCCATGTTGAGCCGGGCGAGCTGCATATCAACCAAGAGGAGATCTCGGAGGTGCGCCCGGTCGCCCCGTCCGAGCTCGACGGCTACCTGCGGGGTCGCCCCGAGCGGCTGGCCCCCTGGCTCCGCGAGGCTCTGGAGGTCCCATCCATCCGTACGGCCCTCGCTATGTAACAAAGGTACAGTCCCTTTGCCATATCCAAACCGTCACAACATTTGATGAAAATCTCGAAAACGAGGAAAAGCGTCGAATGTTGTGACGGTTTTTGCCCAGAGGATCGCTTCTCATCCAAAAATCCCGCTTGACTGTATTGCAACAACACAGCGCAACGTAAGGGGTGTCCGATAACGGGCGCCCCTTTTTAAGTGGCAACGTGGCTGCGAATCCGGAGCGCCCCCAACAAGAAAGGTGGGGAGATGGAAGCGGAAAAGAAGGCGTTTAAGATCACCAAGCGCGAAATTGGCTTTGTGCTGGGTATCGTTGTCTTTTTGCTGGTGAAGTTTCTTCCTTTGGCGGAGCTGAGCTCGACGGTCGAGCTCACGGTCGGCGCTCAGACCTGTCTGGCACTGACGCTCGCCACGGTGGTGTTCTGGGCATGTGGCGTGGCGCAGCCGGGCTTTGTGGGCCTGCTCTACTGCGCGCTGCTCGTTCTGTTCAAGGTGTGCGTGGACGACACGGGCGCCGCGAGCATCTCGGCGACAGTCGCCTCCACGTTTAGCTCGTGGACCAAAGCCACCATGTGGCTCGTCATTGGTGCCTACCTCATCGCCAGCGCGGTCAAGGAGTCGGGCCTGGGCGAGCGCATTGCCTATGCGTTTATGCTCAAGTTCGTGCGCGACGCCAAGTCGCTCATCATCTCGATCTTCGCGCTCACCTTTGTGCTGTCGCTGCTGATCCCGCATCCGTTCCCCCGCGCCTTCCTCATCCTCGCCGTCGTCTCGGTCATCGCCGAGTCCGCCGGCTACGGTGACGACGACAAGGGTAAGCTCGGCTTCCTCGTGTTTGCCGCTGCTGCCCCGGGCTCCATGTTCTTCCTGACGGGCGACTCCACGCTCAACCCGCTCGTCGCGCAGTACAGCGCCGAGGCCGGCGGCATGAGCCCGTCGTTTGTCGACTGGTTCCTGTACATGAGCGTGCCTATGCTGGTCGCGCTGCTGTGCACCCTGTTCCTGGGCCTCCTCCTCTTTAAGCCCAGCAAGGAGCTCGTCTACGATCGCGAGCAGATCGTGGCCAAGCAGGCCGCGCTCGGCAAGCTCTCCGTTAAGGAGATCCGCACCGTCGTGTGGCTTGTCATCGCCATCGCGCTGTGGCTCACCGTCTCGGGCGATTACATCGGCTGGGTGACGCTTGCCATCGGCGTCTGCCTCGCCATGCCCATCATCGGCGAGGTCCTCACTCCCGCCAGCTGGAACGCTGTCGACATCAAGTCCCTCATGTTCCTGACGGCCGCCATGGCCGTGGGTTCCGTGGGCGGTGCCACCGGCATGAACGCCTGGATCGCCGATGTCGTGCTTCCCAGCTCCGTGCCCGAGAACATCTTCCTGTTCGCCCTGCTTGTCGCCGCGCTTTCCATGATCATCCACATGTTCATGGGCTCGGTCATGGCCGTGCTCGGCGTGTGCGTGCCGGCGTTCATCAGCTTTGCGGCCGGCTCCAGCGTGAGCCCGCTCGCCGTGGCGCTCATCGTCTTTACGTCCATCAACATCCACTACATCCTGCCGTTCCATAACCTGCCGATCCTTATCGGCGAGGGCAAGGACGCTGGCGGCTACACCTCCAAAGAGGCTATGCGCATGGGCATTCCCCTCACTGCGGTCGTCTTTATCGTCGTGCTGGTCGAGGCCGCCTGGTTCCACCTCTTTGGCCTGATGTAAGCAGTCGAGTGCTTGGCTGTAATTAGCCGAGTGCTTGAACTGCGAGTGCCCGAGCGCCCCATCTATGAGCGCTGCGGCCCCATTACGTTACCAAGCCGGCGGCACTCCCGCCGCCGGACACTCTCCCGAAAGGAGCACGCTATGTCCACTACCGATGCTTCCCAGATCCACGATCTGCGCTCCGCGCTCGACTTTTTGCGCGAGATGCCGGGCCAGCTGCTCGAGACCGACACCCAGGTCGACGCGGACGCCGAGGTCTCGGGCGTCTATCGTCGCGTCGGTGCCGGCGGCACCGTTATGCGTCCGACCAAAGAGGGCCCGGCGATGGTCTTCAACAACGTCAAGGGCTTTGACGATGCCAAGGTCTGCATCGGCATGCTTGCCAGCCGCAAGCGCGTTGCCGCCCTGCTCGACCTCGACGAGGAGCACCTGGGCCTCGAGATCGGCAAGCGCTTCGAGAACCTGATCGCGCCCGAGCGGATCGCCGAGGGTGCGCACGTCGACTGCCAGGAGGTCGTGTACAAGGCGACCGACGAGGGCTTTGACCTGCGCAAGATCATTCCCGCTCCTACCAACACGCCCGTCGACGGCGGCCCCTACATCACCATGGGCCTCGCCTACGGCACGAGCCCCGACGGCTCCCAGTCCGACGTGACCATCCACCGCTTCTCCTGCGTCGACAAGGACAAGCTCGCCATGTGGATCACCCCGGGCAGCCGTCACCTTGGCGCCTTCTTTGACGAGTACTGCCAGCGCGGCGAGGACATGCCCATTTCCATCTCCATCGGCCTGGACCCCGCTGTGTACATGTGCTGCGGTTTTGAGGCTCCCACCACGCCGCTCGGCTTCAACGAGTTGCAAATTGCCGGCGCCCTGCGCGGCCACGCTGTCGAGCTTGCCGACTGCGTCACCGTTCCGCAGAAGTGCATTGCCAATGCCGAGTATGTGCTCGAGGGCTACCTCATGCACGACGAGACCATCAACGAGGACGTCAACGGCCACGGCTACGCCATGCCCGAGTTCCCCGGCTACACCGGCGGCGCCAAGGTCTGCCCGGTGATCAAGATCACCGCCGTCACCACGCGCGTCAATCCCATCATGGAGAGCTGCATCGGCCCTTCGCACGAGCACGTGTCCATGGCCGGTATCCCCACCGAGGCTTCCATCTACAAGATGGTCGAGACCGCTATCCCGGGCCGCCTGCTCAACGTCCACGCTGCCCCCTGCGGCGGCGGCAAGTTCGTTGCCATCATGCAGTTTAAGAAGTCGAGCAAAAATGACGAGGGCCGTCAGCGCAACGCCGCCATGCTCGCCTTCTCGGCGTTCTCCGAGCTCAAGCACGTCATCCTTGTTGACGAGGATGTCGATATCTTCGATATGAGCGACGTGATGTGGGCCATGACCACGCGCTTCCAGGCCGACGTGGACCTCATCACCATCCCCGGCTGCCACTGCCACGTGCTCGACCCGTCCAACGATCCCGCGTTCGACCCCACGATCCGCGAGCACGGCATCGCCTGCAAGGCCATCTTCGACTGCACGGTCCCGTTCGACCTCAAGAAGAACTTCATCCGCTCGCAGTTCATGGAGATCGACAAGGACAAGTGGGCCGCGGAGCTCGCTTTCTAGTAAGTAGCCCTACCAAGTAGTTAAGGAGTTGTCATGCCTGAGTCTTCTGTCCGTCCCCGTCGCATTGTCGTTGGCGTGTCTGGCGCCAGCGGCGCCGCACTGGGCCTTGAGTGCCTCAAATGCCTGCGTCAGGCTGGTGCCGAGTCGGCGCTTGTCGTCACGCGCGGGGGAGAGATCACCATCGAGCAGGAGCTCGGCATGACGCTCGACGAGTATGCCACGCATGCCGATGTGGTCTACGACAACAAGAACATCGGCGCTGCCATCGCAAGCGGCACCTATCCGGTCGACGGCATGATTGTGGCCCCTTGCTCCATGAAGACGCTCGCCGGCATTGCGAGCGGCTACAGCGAAAACCTGTTGCTGCGTGCGGCCGACGTGCAGATGAAAGAGCAGCGCCGCCTGGTGCTCATGGTGCGCGAGACGCCCTTCAGCGCCATTCACGTCGATAACATGGCGCGCCTTGCGCGCGTACCGGGCGTCATGCTCATGCCGCCCATGCTCACGTTTTACAACGGCCCCGCCACGCTCGATGACGCGGTGCACCACATCGCCGCCAAGGCGCTCGAGGCCGTCGGCGTGTCATGCGCAAACTATAAGCGCTGGTCATAGGCGTCTTTAGGGTAGGATACGAGTAGTGTTTGAGCCCGCTGCCCCTGTGGGCGGCGGGCTTTGTGCGCAAAAAGGATGTGTCGGGAGGACCTATGCAGACGGGCATGTATGCGATTAGCGAGATGGCGAGTTTGTTTAACGTTTCGCGCCAAACGCTCATCTACTACGACAAGATCGGCCTGTTTAAGCCCGCCGTGGTTAACGAAAAAGGCTACCGTTTCTATTCGCCCACGCAGATCCCGCTCATGCGTCTGATCTGCATGCTGCGCGACCTGGGGCTCGAACTCGACGAGATTGACCGCCTGACCTCGACGTTCGACATTGGCGAGATGACCGATCACCTGCGCTCGCGGGTGCAGGCGCTCGATGAACAGATCGCTGAGCTCAAAGCCGAGCGCGCGAGCGTACAGGAGCGTCTAAGCTTTTACGACGAGGCGGTTTACTGGCGCGAGCGCGAGGGCAAGCCGGAGCTCAAGCAATTCGAGCGCCGCTACGTGGTCTTTGAGGAGTTTCCGGGCGATATAGAGCGCGGCCGCTCGATGCTTCACCCCACGCTCATGCGGGCAATCCTGCGCATGCGTGCGCTGACGGGCACGCGTCCCATGCGCGGCTGGGGCGCCATGCTGCGTCGCGAGGCGCTGCATTCCGACGACCCTATCGCCGGTGCCGGCTCCTTTGCCGTGCTGCCGCGCGGTGCCGAGGAAATGCCGCCGAGCGATGCTGCCGAGCTGGCAGAGATCGGCATCGAAGTGCTGCCCGAGGGCACATACCTGTGCATGAGCCGCTGGGGCATGCCGTACGAGCCCGAGGGCATCCGCGCCGTCGTGGCCTGCATGGACAAGCACGCGCTCCAGCCCATCGGCAACGCTTTCGACTTTTGCTACCTCGATACCACGAGCTACGACGAGTCCCACCAAGAGGACTTCTGCTGCATCCAAATCCCCGTCGCCCTCTAGATGTGACAAGGGGACTGCTCCTTCGTCACATTCGTGGTGTGGCTGCTGCCCAAACCGTCACAACATTCGATGAAAATCTCGAAAACGAGGAAAAGCGTCGAATGTTGTGACGCTTTTCCTGTCTGTGCCGGCGAGCTCCCGTGCCATCTGGGGGTATAAGGCTGGCAAGTGTTTATTTGCGAGGCTTAAGGGGCGCCCCGTATGGATATCGATAACTTTGAATGGTGGTATAGCGAGGGCGAGGCTCCGGACGAGGAGTGGGACGAGCCCGCGCCGCGTGACGTGTCGAGCGACGAGGACGAGGCCGGCAACGATGCTGCTGTCGAGCCTGACGCCGCCTCCGATGCCGCCGAGCCCCTGACCTTTGAGCAGGCTTGGGCCCAAGCCGAGGCCGATGAAGCTAAGGCCGATGCCACGGCCACACTCGGTGGGCCGGCGGACATGTCCATCTCGCCGGCCAAGATCCCGCAGCCGCGCCATAACATCGACCCCGGCAGTACGGCATCCTTCAGCATTCTCGACGTGCCCTCGCAGGGTGCCCAAGCACCCGCGCCCACACGTCGCCCCGACCTGGCTCGCGAGGAGGACGCGGGCCGTCGCTCTCCGCTCGGCCCCATCCTCATCGCCTTCATGGCCGGCGTTATCGCATGCTCGGTAATTGGAAACGTCTGGAGCCATGTTGAACAACAACGAAAAGACGCCGCCAAGGTCGAGATGTCCGTCGAACAATCGCTCAGCCGCACGCGCTCGGTGCATGTATCGGTCGAGGTCAAGGACGGCGCGACGTGGGACACCGCGCGCGGCGACAGCCAGATGCTCGTCCATATCGTGGGTCGCACGCTCAAGGGGCAAGCGATCGACGAGTACCAATACGTCAATTCCGAAGGTGACGGCATCGAGCTCAAGCCCGGCGACTACGAGCTCACGGTCGATGAGCCGCCCGTCGCCACCGACGGCACGCGTTACCGTGCCTCAAAGCGCATGGTTCCGGTGAGTTTTAATTCACAGGCGCCCGATACGGTCGATAGCACGCCGCAGGGCGGGTTTGACCTTTACGCTATTGCTCAATAACTGCACCTGTCGCTCAACCCCGCCGCCAAGAGTGGGACAATAGCCCTCGACACCGTTGTTTACTATTGGAGGAAGTAGCATGTCCACCGTCACTACCATCAAGCGCGGCGGCCTCACCGCGGCCATCGATTCCATGGGCGCCCAGCTCACGAGCCTTGCCCTCAACGGCAACGAGTATCTGTGGCAGGGCGACCCGGCCTTTTGGGGCAAGCATGCGCCTATCCTGTTCCCCATCGTGGGATCGCTGCGCAACAACATGGCGACATCTGCGGCCGGCACCTGCGAGATGCCGCGCCATGGACTCGCTCGCATCGTCGAGCACAAGTTGGTCGAGGTTTCGGAGGATGGCTCCTCGGTAACGTACGAGATCACTGACACGCCCGAGTTGCTCAAGGCGTTCCCGTTCCACTTTAAGCTCAACATGACCTATGCCCTGACCGGCGACGCCACGCTCACGCAGACCTTTGCCGTCACCAACACCGGCGACGTGGCCCTGCCGTTCTCGGTGGGCGGTCATCCTGCATTCAACGTGCCCGCCCCCGGTGCCGAAGACGAGGCGTTCGAGGATTACGAGCTGGCGTTTACCGAGGCTTGGACTAACGAGGCCCCCATCATCACGCCCGACGGTCTTATGACGTTCGAGGGCAGCTACAAGGCTCCCGATAACTCGGACGTGCTGCCCATCACGCACCGCAGCTTCGATAACGATGCCATCATGTTCACCGATGTCCCGGGTTCCACGCTCACGCTGCGCGGCCGCAAGTCGGGCCACGGCGTCAAGATCGACTTTGAGGGCTTTA
>CAJMNP010000035.1 GCA_905214895.1 uncultured bacterium
CATGGCACGCAGGTAGATCTCGGGGTCGGGCTTAAACGCACTGCACTCGTGACCGCTGATGGTGTAGTCCAGCACGTCGGCGATACCGGCAATCTCAACCAGCTCGTCGATGAGCTCGCGGTAGGACGAGCTCGCGATGGCACACTTCACGCCGCGTTCGTGCAGTTCGCGCATCACCGGCTCCGTCTGCTCGTTGAGCAGCTCGGCATACGGAACGGGGTGGACCGGGCTGTAGACCTGCTTGTACTCCACACGCAGGCGCTCGCGCAGCTCGACATCGTCGGGCACCAGCGCCTCCCAAATGGCAGGCTCGTTAGACCCCGAAAGATCGGGAATCTCGTCAAAGTGGAAGCCCTTCTCCTCCATAAACGCCACGCGGCGACGGTTGTAGAACCACTCGGTATCGACCAGCACGCCGTCCATATCAAACAGCACTGCCTTGATCATACGCATCTCCTCCCACCTGCCAAAAAGGGACAGGTTTATTTTGGTAGGTTTTATCTGGGGTTTTGCGGCGCAACGAACACGCCCTCCCAAAACAGAAAAGGGGACGGGGTGTAAACCCCATCCCCTCTCAATCAACCCGTAAGGTCTACTTACTTGTGATTAGTAGGAAAGCTTCCACATGTAGCGACGCATGGTCAGCGGGTGCTGACGGGCCTCGGCGATCTGGTTGCCGTACTCGCGCATAACGGCGAGGTGCAGCAGCGGGTTGAAGTAGGTGACGACGCTCGCCGGCACGGCGTCAGCCAGGCCGTAGTCCTTGGAGTCGATCAGAGCGACCTTGGCGCCCATGCGCTTAAGGAAGGTGAGGGCGCGAGCGTCCATCGGACGGGTAGCACCGTCGGACATGAAGAAGACGTAGGGCTTACCCTCGGTGGAAACCTCGAACGGGCCGTGGAAGTACTCGCCGGTGTTGTAGGCGGCGGCGTCGATCCACTGCATCTCGGTGAACAGGAAGGCGGCGTGAGAATAAGCCATCTTCTCGGAGGCACCGGAGGCCATGAAGTAGATCATCTTGTCGTCCTTGAAGTCTTGGGCGAACTGCTTGGCGAGGCCCTTGGCGGACTGAGCGGCGTTCTCGCAGAGCTCGAAGACGTTGGTGAGGCCGGTGATCATGTCCTCGTAGTGGTCATAGCCCTCGGTCTGCTGAAGGATCTCGAGAGCAAGAGCGATGGCGTAGCCAGGCTTCTCGCACTTGGCAGCGTAGTTGGCATGGAAGCCGTGAACGATGACGTGGTCGGCGTCGACGGTCAGAGCGGAGCCGGCCTTGTTGGTGAGGGAGACGACCGGGCAGTTGTGCTTCTTGGCGGTCTTGTTGGCCTCGACGGTCTCGGGCGTGGAGCCACCGAGGGAGCAGGTGATCACGAAGGTGTGCTCGTTGACCCAGGAAGGCGTGTCGTAGTTGAACTCGTTAGCGGTGAAGATCTGAACGTTCAGCTTGTCCGTGTTGTTGGCCAGGAAGTACTTGGCAGGGTAAAGGTCGGACATGGAAGCACCGCAGCCGACGAAGGCGACGCTGTGGATCTCGTGGTTGGACAGGACGTCAGCGACGATCTGCTTAGGGAGGTTAAGGTCGATCTCGTACATCTGACACATTCCTTTCGATTTTTTGCGGCGCCACATTGCCGGGCGCTCGCAGGGTTACCGTGGTTTGGACCGAGTCGCCGGCCCGTTGAGGATGTGTCAAAGGAACTGTCCCTTTGACACATCTAGGGATGGAAGCCTGCCTGGGGTATGGGATGCCAGGCAGGCCCCCGGGGAAAGCGGTTAGACGCTTGGTCGCGACTAGGCCAGGATGCCGGCCGCGGAGAGGGCGATGCCGCCCACGATGGCGATCACGAGAAGCCAACCGGTGTTGACGTTCTTCTTGATGAGCCAGTACATAAGGCCGGTGAGGCCGAGGGAGATCATCTGGGGCATCATGCCGTCCAGGATGTCCTGAATCACGACGGTGCCCTCAGCGAACTGCAGCGGGGTGGTGGCGCCGATCAGCGTAGCGATCATGCCGCCCACGGACATAAGACCCACGATGCCGCAGACATACATGAGCTTCTCCATGAGGTCGCCGCCCTGGAGCTTGCTCAGGTACTCGTGGCCGCCCTGATAGCCGATCTTGGCTGCGAACCACGTGATCAGCACAGAGGGCACGATGGAGATGAGCATGGCCAGGATCGGGCCCATGATGGAGCCCTGCTGAGCCAGCTGAACACCCAGGCCAAAGGCGATAACGCGGATGGTGCCCTGGAAGAAGGAGTCACCGATGCCGGAAAGCGGACCCATAAGGGAGGTCTTGACCGCGTTGATCGAATCGGGGTCGAAGTTCTCGGGATCCTTGGCGTACTCTTCCTCCATGGAGGCGGCGAGGCCCAGGATGAAAGCGCTCGTCTGCGGGGTGCAGTTGTAGAACGCCATGTGACGGTGGTAAGCCTCTTTCTTAGCAGCGAGCTGCTTGGGGTCGGACTCGTCCGGATAGAGGCGATCGAGCGTGGGAACCATGCCGTAGAGGAAGCCCATGTTCATCTGACGCTCGTAGTTCCAAGAGGCCTGGATGGCCCAGGAGCGCCAGAAGAACTGGCTGACCTTCTTGTTCAGGGACACGTCCTTGGTTGCGGTTGCCATAGTGTGTTCCTCCTTAGTCTTCGTCGTCTTCGAGCGGATCGTAGTCGGAATCGACACCGGCGGCTGCATGGGAACCGTTGAACTTGAAGCCCATGAAGACGACAGCCAGGCACACACCGATCAGAGCGACCGCGATGACGGACAGGTTGAGGTAAGCGGCGAGCAGGAAACCGATGAACAGGAACGGAGTCATACCCTTCTTGATCATCATGGTGAGCAGCAGGGCCAAACCGTAGGCGGTCATGATCTTGGTCGAAACGTTAAGACCAGTGGACAGCCACTCGGGAACCATGTTGACGATGGCCTGAACCAGGTCGGTGCCAACAAAGACGGCGAGGAAGATCGGCAGGAAGTACATGACGGCGTACAGACCGGAGCCGGCGCAGATGTGCATGCGATAGGCGGTCTTGAACTTTCCGTTATCGATCGCGCTATCTGCCACATGGGTGAGGGCGGCGATGATGGAACGGAACACGATGCCGAGGAGCTGACCCAGGACGGCGACCGGGATGGCGATCGTCATGGCGGTCTCGGCGGAAGCATCGGTCAGGCACGCAAAGGCAGCGGCCACGATGCCGCCCAGGACCATATCGGGCGGAACGGCGGCGCCGACCTGCACCAGGCCCATGGACACGAGCTCGACGGCGGCACCGACGGCAAGGCCGGTGGGCACATCGCCCAGCAGCAGACCGACGAGCGTAGCGCCAACGAGGGGCTGCTCGAAGTTAAGACGACCGAGCAGGCGGGAGTCCCACATGCAGAACACGCCGACGAGGCCGACGAGCACCGCACTGATGAACGTATTCATACCCTTCTCCTTTCAGTCAGGCAAAAGCCTGGTTGATTACAGCTTGGCGTCGATGTCGACGCTCTGATACGTAGGGGTCTGCTGGACATAGAGCTTAATGCCCATGTCGAGCAGCTGGTTGACGTCGGCCTTCTGGGTGGCGTCGAAGAAGACGGAGCTGTCCTTGCCGCCGACCTGTTCGGCACCGTCGTGGTTGGCGGTGGCGCCCAGGTTGATGGCGTCGAGCTTGTAGCCCTGGCAGAACTGCAGCATCTCGGCAGTGTTGCCAAAGACGAACATGACGCGCTCGCCGAGGGTGTTGAGCTTGTCCATCTTGGCGAGGGCACGCTCGACGGTGAAGACGTTCAGGCGCACGCCCTGGGGCTTGGCCAGCTTAAGAGCGCCCTTCTTGATGTCATCGTTGGCGGCAGCGTTGTCGACGACGATGATGCGCTCGGCCTGAACCTTGGTGGTCCAGGTAAAGACGACCTGGCCGTGCAGCAGACGGTAGTCAAGACGTGCGAGGACGATCTTGGCGGGACCGGAGCTGTGACGGGACGCCTTGGCCTTCTTGGCGGGAGCCGCGGCGACCTCGACCGGTGCGTTGGGGTTGGTCAGACCGGTGCGGGCCTCGTTGATGAGGGCCGCGAGCTCGGCACCCTTGACGGGGGCGGGGCTCATAGCGAGCGTCAGTGCCAGCGGAATGTTGAAACCGCTGACAACCGTGAACTTCGTGCCGTTCTTGGAAAGCTCGACCATGCTGTTGTTGACCGAGCTGCCGAGCATATCGGTCAGCACATAGACGGTGTCGTCCGCGTTGAACGTGGCGATCATGGCGTCCACCTTATTGGTGATGGGCTCCTTGTCGTCACGAGCAAGCGACACGACGTGGACGTTCGACACGTCGCCGAGAACCATCTCGAGCGTGTCTTTGGCGCCTGCGGCCAGGCCGCCATGAGATGCGAGAATGATCTGATTCATCTTGCCTCCTCCTTTTCGTTATGGTCATTATAACGTCTTATACGTTGCTTATTTTGCTAATTAGTATATAAACCGTTCGCGGGTGAAAAACGACCGTTGGCGGGTTTAACGCAATCGAAACGATGGTCTTGGGTAGGTCGGCGCTGGCTAGGCACCGCCCGGCCAAACGCCGGGCGCTACCTGCTCAAACACTCCGCCAATCCCCTATCGCACGAAGTACCAGGGGCTTTCCTGCACGGTGGGCTCCAGCGTAATGCCCGTGCGCTCGCGGAACAGATCCATGTCCTGCGATTTCTCCGTCCACCACGCGTTGGGCTTAAAGGTCATGCTCTCAATGACATGGTCGACAAACACACTGTTGCGCAGCTTGGAAAAGTCGGTGTTCATGATCACGATGGACGCGAGCACCAAAACGATGCCCAGAACCTTGATCGCACCGGCGGGCTCGGCGTAGACACCAATGCCCAGCAGCACGGTGACGACCGTCTCGAATGACATTACGACGGGAACTTTCGACGTCTCGAGCCCCATGGACAGACCCTGCATATATAAGACATAGGCCACGGCTGTGGGGATGAGTCCAAAGCCAAGGAACAGCAGCAGCAGCTGTGGCGACATTGCTGCGGCGACATCTGGCCACGGAGCCGCGATAGCCGCCATAACCGCACCGCCAAAAACAAGGCCCCAAAACGTGACAGCCAGCGGGTGGACCGTCTTGGTTGCTATCCGGCTAAACACCGCGAGCGACGCGCCACAAAAGCCCGCAATCACGCCCGACGTGACGCCCCAAACCGAAAAATGAAAACCGGAAAGGTCGCCATCGGTCACTGCAAGTACACAGCCACCGATGTTAAAAGCGATGGCAACGAGCTTGTTGGGAGTCACATCCTCGCGATAAAGTACGCGACCGAGCATGACGCCAAACACCGGCGAGGTGTAAAGCAGCACCGAGGCCGTGGACATGCCCACCTCGCCCATGCACTCGTAATAAAGCGTGTTAGCGGTGGCGAGGCCGATAATGCCAAGAAGCGCACAAGGAACAAGCTCTTTAGGACTTGCCTTGAACAGTGCCAGGGGACCCGATGCCTTTCCCTCACGAGCACCTCCCTGGCAACCCATGAATGCCAAGACCGGAGCCATTAAGACGGCACCCGACAACAAGCGAAAGGCAGCCATACTCTGGGACGTAACGCCCATGGCCGAGATGCCGTTTACAAAGATTCCGATGCTGCCCCACATAAGCGCGGCGATCAGCACCAGCACATAGCCCAGATTGCTTTTCTTCAACGCAGCCTCCTCGGTATTGTTTCCAATATGTTTCACACTACGTTATAGTCGTTATATACATTTTTCAAGGCACAAATCGGTGAGCGGAAAAGTGATCCGTTTTCCTCCGTCCCCAGCGGATTACTTGGCGGTTGCGGTGAAATAGTTCCTAAATAGAGGCTTCAAGCCCCCAAACAGGAACTATTCCACCGCAACTTATGAGGACATCGAGCTGTTAGGCCGCTCTATCCCCTAGTAGTCGAGCTTCCACATGTAGCGGCGCGTCATGTAGTCCTTGTGGGTGACGGCAGAGAGCGCGCGCATGTACACGTTGTTGAGGATCGGCGCAAAGATCAGGTGGTTGAAGTACTCGCTCACGCTGTCCTTGATGTCGTTGAGGCCGAGCTCCTTGGCGTCGAGCTGATAGACGCGCTCGCCACCGTACTGGTTGACGAAGCGGATGCCGCGCTCGTCGTTGCAGCGGCTACGGCCGACGCTGATGAGCTGGAACAGCGAGGTGCGCTTGTCCAGGATCTCGAAGGGGCCATGGAAGAAGTCGCAGGTGTTGATGGTGCAGGAGTCGATCTGCAGCATCTCCTGCACGTTGCAGATGCTAAAGACGTAGGCGGCACCAAAGAGCGGACCTTGAGCCATCACGTTGATGCAGGGCTTGTCGGCGTTCTGCTCGGCCCACTTGGCAGCGAGCGGACGGGTATACTCGACGGCCTTGCGATAGATGGGATCGATCAGGTCGAAGGCGGCCATGGCGGTCTCGTACTCGGCATAGCCCTCGGTCTGCTGCGTAAGCTCCATGGCGATCATGGTCACGACGGCGGAGTTGGTACGGCCCATGCAGGACTCGTCGACGGCCAGGCTGTCGTACTGGATCTTGTAGTCGCAGACCTCGGTGAGGCCGGACTCGTCGACATAGATAGCGATGGTGCTGGCACCGTGATCCTTGGCGACCTGGGCGGCGACGATGGTCTCCTTGGTGCCGCGCATGGACACGACGACGGCCAGGGTGTTCTCGTTAACGTAGGCCGGGGTGGCGTGCACGAACTCGTTGCTGGTGTAGCTGGAGCTCACGACCTGCGTGGCCTCGTGCTCCATAAAGTACTGGGCAGGATAGTTGCCGCCGTTGGATCCGCCGGCGCCAATCCACACGACGCGCTTGATGCCGCCCTTGTCTGCCTTGCCAGCCAAAACCTGGGAGACGACATCCTTAACCTGTTCCTGAGTAGTCATCGTGCATCAGCCTTTCTTCTCGTTTGATGCTCTCGATGGCATACAAGTTACATACATGTTTTGGTTATGTCGACTAGTTGTATGCTATATTTGTCTTAGAAATATTGCTGGTAAGGTTTTCGATTGTTCGTTACCAGCAGTTTTGTTCTTGTATTGAATACATGCTTGCTTAGTTAGGCATACAAGTTAGATATAGGTTGGCAATATGAGCGTCTCATCTAAAAAGAAACTAAGCCAATACGAGCGCTTGGCGGGCATGCTGCGCGACCGCATCGCCGCCGGCACCTACGCGCGCGGAGACAAGCTGCCGTCCGAGATGGAACTCATGGACGAATCGGGGCTGTCGCGCAGCACCGTGCGCCATGCCCTTAAGGTGCTCGTTGATGAGGGCCTGGTTCGCACCGAGCGCGGACGTGGTGCCTTTGTGGCCGACACGCCCGCGCTCCACGAGAACAACCTGGTGTTTTCGAGCTATACCAAGCAGGTCGAAGGCCAGGGCATGAAGCCCACCACGCGCACCGTGGACTCGGGCTTTACCAAGGCGGGCGGCAGCATAGCTAAGTTCTTTGATGCCGCCGTGGGCAGCAAGCTCGTCAAACTTGTCCGTCTGCGTTATCTGGACGATGCGCCGCTGTGCCTGGAGACCACCTATCTACCACCGAGCTTTGAGGCACTCATCGATCGCGATATCAACGGTTCGCTCTACGCCACGCTGCGACAGGAGTTCCATCGCGCACCGGCACAGGGGCATAAGACCTTTGAGGTGTGCTACGCCTCGCAAAACGAGGCGTTTTTGCTCAACGTTGAGCGCGGGCAGGCGCTGATCCTGATCACCGACTACGTCTACGACACCGACGGCCG
>CAJMNP010000036.1 GCA_905214895.1 uncultured bacterium
AGCTGAGGGAGTGCCATTCGTACCTCCAAATAGTTGGGTTATATCTGATTCAATATTTGGCATTTTAGCACGTAAAACGTACAAAATGGCCAATCGCGGCTCCATAGGTTAGACGATACCCGCAAAAAGTGCAATATATCGCGCTAAAAGATGAGCCCCCGACCTGCGATTCCACACAAAGGATGGGAAAGTTTTCGCAGGCACAGGGGCTAATTTGTGCTATTGAGACCCAAAAGTGGTGACTTGAGGGAATCTTTTATGCGACGTTTTCGACCAGCTCGGCAACGATGGCGTCAAACGCGGCAACCGGATCGTCGGCGCCGGCAATGGGGCGACCCACCACGATGTGGCTCGCGCCGCGCTCGATAGCCTGGGAAGGCGTGGCCACGCGGGACTGATCGCCCAGCGCAGCACCAACCGGACGTACGCCAGGGGTCACAATCAGCGCATCGGGGCCCAGCAGCTCACGCATGTCATGAGCCTCCATCGGCGAGCACACGATACCGTCGATACCGTTGGCCTGGGCGAGTTTTGCCAAACGGGCGGCCTCCTCGGCAACGGGCGACTCGACACCGATCTCGTTCAGCGCATCCTGATTCATGCTCGTAAGCACGGTGATGGCAACGAGTTTGGCTCGATCCTCGCGTGCCTCCTCGGCACCCTCGCGGCAGGCGGCGAGCATGGCACCCGAACCCAAGCCGTGGACCGAAAGCAAGTCGGCACCGGCAAGCGAGGCCGAACGAGCGGCACCACGCACCTGATGCGGAATGTCATGGAACTTAAGGTCGAGGAAGACCTTGAAGCCCAGGTCCTTAAAGGTCTTGACGATCTCGGGGCCCTCGGCGTAATAGAGCGTCATGCCCACTTTAAGCCAGGCGGCATGGCCCGAAAGCTCATGGGCGAGCTCGAGCGCACGCTCACGGTCGCAGTCGAGGGCGACGATAACGCGGTCGCGGGCATCGGTCTCTAGCATTCGAAAGCACCTACCAACTCGTTGATGTCCTTCACGCCCTGGGACTCGGCCCAGGCCTCGAGCTCGCGCGCAATTTTGAGCGAAGCGCACGGATCGACGAAGTTGGCCATACCGACCGATACGCAGGTAGCGCCAGCCAGGATAAACTCGGCCGCATCCTCACCGGTCATGACGCCGCCGACGCCGTTGATGGGGATATCGACGGCCTGGGCAACCTCCCAGACCATACGCACGGCGATGTGATGGCACAGCGGGCCCGAAAGACCGCCCTTGGGCTTGGCCACACGCGACCTGCGGGTGTGAACATCGATGGCCATACCCTGGATGGAGTTGATGACCGAAAGGCCGTCGGCGCCGGCGGCCTCGAGAGCCTTGGCGATCTCGGCGACGTTGACCGGTGCCATCTTCACAAACAGCGGCTTGTCGGTCACTTTGCGGCAGGCGGCCATGACGGCAGAGGCGCCCTCGGGCGTGGAGCCCATGGCGGCACCGCCGGCGGCAATGTTGGGGCAGCTCACGTTGATCTCATAGCCGGCAGCCCAGGGGCACAGCTCGACATACATCTCAAGCGCACGGACAAATTCGTCCACGGAATGACCGGCAACCTGGCAGATGACCTGGCAGCCGTCCTTGGAGAGCTGCTCGAGCCACGGACCGGACTCGCGGGCGAAAGCGGCCACACCGGGGTTCTGCAGGCCCACGGAATTGATCATGCCGCCGGGGATCTCGGCCATGCGGGGTGCGGGATTGCCGGGCCAGGGCTCGGCAGCGCAGCCCTTGGTGGTGATGGCACCCAGCTGCGAGACATCGAAGAAGTTTTGGAACTGCCAACCGTAGCCAAAGGTACCGGCTGCGGTGTTGATGGGGTTCTGCATCTTGACGCCGCCGAAATCGACGGCCATGTTCACGGTACCCACTAGAAGACCACCACCTTGGAAGCATCAAACACGGGGCCGCACATGCAGGCGCCCTTCATACCGTCGACCGTCTCGACATTGCAGGTGTTGCAGGCACCAAAGCCGCAGCTCATCATGCGCTCGAGCGACACCTCGCAGTACGCGCCGGCCTCGGCGGCAGCGGCGGCGACCTTCTTCATCATGACGGCGGGACCGCAACTGGCGACGTAGTCGTAACCACCCTCGCCGAGCAGCTCGGCGGCAGGATCGGTGCAGAAGCCGTGCGTGCCCAACGAACCGTCGTCGGTGCACACGTTGACCGTGGCTCCCAGCGCGCGGAACTCATCGACGCCCACGGCCTTGGACGCGGTGCCAAAGCCCAGGCATACGTCAACGTCCACACCCTGCTCGGCAAGCATGTCAGCCAGGCAGAGCACGGGTGGAACGCCAATGCCGCCGGCGACGAGCAGTGCTTTCCTGGTACCCTCGGGCACGAACCAGCCGCGGCCGCCAGGGCCCAGCAGGTTGGAGGTGGAGCCAGGGGCCATCTGCGACAGACGACGGGTATCATCGCCCACGACGGCGTACCACAGCTCGACGGTGCCGGCCTCGGCGTCGGCGCGATAGAAGCTCAGGGGCACGCGAAGCAGCGAGGAAGCATCGCCCGGCACGGCGATATTCACGAACTGACCGGGCTTGAGCGCACTTGCAAGCTTGGGGGCCGAGATAACGAGCGAGAAGATGCCGTCGGCGATCTCCTGGTTCGAGACGACCTCGAAGTCATGCATGCGTGCAGTGGAAGGTGTGGGCATAGACGCTCCAATCCCCCATGCGGTTGCATGGTTCAGGCGAACAGAAAGCGCGGCACCGCAAGGGCGCCGCGCATAAAAGCGATAAAGCTATGCTAGCAGATGCAGCCGTCGGCAAGCGTCTGCTTACCGCCGACAAACACATCGGTGGCACGACCGGTGAGCGTGCGGCCGGCAAAACCGGAGTTCTCGGCGCGCGACTCGTAGCCGTCCTCGCCGACCGTCCAGGTGGCGGACGCGTCGAACACAGTCAGGTCGGCAACGGAGCCCGCCTTGACCTGAACCTGGTCAAGGCCCAGGATCTCACGCGGCTTGATGGCCATGAGCTCGACCATGCGGCCCACGCTCATCTTACCGGTGTTGACCAACTCGGTGAGCACGAGCGACAGCGAGGTCTCGAGGCCGATCATGCCAAAGGGCGCGAGCTCAAACTCGCGGGCCTTCTCCCACGGGGTGTGGGGAGCGTGATCGGTGACAATAGCGTCGACGGTGCCGTCAATGACGCCCTGACGGATGGCCTCGGCATCTTCCTCGGTACGCAGCGGCGGGTTGACCTTGAGCGAGGTGTTGTAGGTCTCGTCCAGGTCGTTCTCGGTCAGGAACATGTGGTGCGGGGTGGCCTCGCAGGTAACCTGAACGCCAGCGGCCTTACCGGCACGCACGAGCTCCAGGCCATGGGCGGTGGAGATGTGCTGGATGTGCAGCTTGGCACCGGTCAGCTTGGCGATCTCGATATCGCGAGCGATCTGCAGCTCCTCGCCTGCCGCCGGCCAGCCCTCGAGGGCCAGACGGGTAGAGACCTTGCCCTCGTTGATCTGACCGTGGCCGACCAGATTCTCGTCCTGGCAGTGGCTCATAAAGACCTTGCCGAACATCTTGCCGTAGTCCATGCAGCGACGGAGCATGCCTGCGCCCTGCACGCCGCGACCGTCGTCGGTGAAGGCAACGGCGCCGTGGGCGACCATATCGCCCATCTCGGACATAGCCTCGCCCTTAAGACCGCGAGTCATGGCGCCAGAAGGATAGACGCGGCAATGGCCGACCTCGGCAGCGCGGGACTTGACGAACTCAACGACGGTACCGTTATCGGTAACGGGGTCGGTGTTGGGCATGGCGCACACGCCGGTGAAGCCGCCCTTGGCAGCTGCGCGGGTGCCGCTCTCGATGTCCTCTTTGACCTCGTAGCCGGGCTCGCGCAGGTGGACGTGCATGTCCACCAGGCCAGGGACGAGGTACTTACCGGAAAGGTCGCGGACCTCGGCTCCCTCGGCGGCGAGGTTCTCGCCGACCTCGGCGATCTTGTCGCCGTCAATCAGGACGTCAACGACACCGTCAAGCTCGACGGACGGGTCGACGACGTGGGCATTCTTAAGAAGCAAGGCCATTATCGGCACCTCCAAGCAGCAGATACAGGATAGCCATACGCACGCAGATACCGGCGTAGACCTGCTCCAGGATGACGGAGCGTTGCGGGTGGTCGGCCATATAGGAGTCGAACTCAACGCCGCGGTTGATGGGGCCCGGGTGGCAAATGATCGCGTCGGGCTTCATGAGCTTCTCACGGTCCTTGGTCAGGCCGAAGAGCTTGTGGTACTCGCGAATGGTCGGGAACGGGGCGCCCTCGAGGCGCTCCTGCTGTACGCGCAGCATGTAGACGACGTCCAGCTCGGGGAGTACCGAATCGAGGTCGCTCGTCACGTGGTCGCAGCCCAGGACCTCGGGCGACGGCGGCAGCAGCGTGCCGGGGGCGACGGCGTAGGTCTCGCAGCCCATGATCTTCAACGCGGGGATCAGCGAGCCGCAAACGCGAGAGTGGGCGATGTCGCCGACGACGGCGACCTTCAGACCGTGGAAGTCACCCTTGTGCTCCCAGATGGTGTACAGGTCAAGCAGGGCCTGCGTGGGGTGGTTGTGCTTACCGTCACCGGCGCAGATAACACTCGCGGGCGAATTCTGCGTGACGATGTAGGGAGCACCGGCATGCTTGTCACGCACGACGATGCAGTCGATCTTGTAGGCGTTGAGGGTCTCGACGGTATCGACGAGGCTCTCGCCCTTGACCGTGGAGGTCGAGGAGCCGCCGAAGTTGAGGCTGTCGGCCGAAAGACGCTTCTCGGCGAGCTCGAAGGAGCTGCGCGTGCGCGTCGAGGGCTCGTTGAACATGTTGACGATGGTCTTGCCCTTGAGCGTGGGGACCTTCTTGATGGCACGCTCATTGACCTCGGAGAACGCCTTGGCGGTCTCGAGGATGAGCTTGATGTCCTCTTCGGAGTACTCGGTAATGTCGATCAGGTGCTTATGATTGAACGCCACGGTACTACTCACCTCCCAGCGGCGCGGAGCCCACGTGGGAACCCGGCGCGACGTCGTTGATCTCGACAGCGGTGCGGCCGTCGACTTCCTTCATATATAGGTGCACGTTCTCCTCGTGCGACGAGGGAACGTTCTTGCCGACAAAGTCCGGCGAGATAGGGAGCTCGCGGTGACCGCGGTCAACGAGAACTGCCAGCTCGATGCGGTTCGGACGGCCCAGGTCCATAACGGCGTCCAGAGCGGCGCGGATGGTGCGACCCGTGTACAGGATGTCGTCCACCAACACGACGCGCTTGCCGTCGACGCTGAAGGGAATGTTGGTAGCGTGGATCGCGGGAGCGAAATTGGTCGCATAGTCATCGCGATAGAAGCTGATGTCCAGGCTGCCGAGCGGAACGTCGACACCCTCGATCTCCTTGATGGCCTCGGCGAGCTTCTTTGCCAGAAGGTCGCCGCGCGTGACGATGCCGACCAGAGCGAGGTCTTCACAGCCCTCGTTGCGCTCGAGGATCTCGTGCGCGATGCGGGTCATCGCTCGGTTGACGGCGGTCTCGTCCATGATGACCGCCTTGGGGGAAGTCGTGCCCATCGATCTCCTTCCTCACATGTCTTGACTGCTGACACAGTCAAAAAAATAGATGCCCGACCGCTCAAAGCGGACCAGACACCCACAGGAAGTACTGCTCATTGACAGCTATGTAATTCCATGTGGGTATCTCGTACCCCTTTAATGGTCAAGGCATAGTGTAGCCAACCTCGGGCTCAAATGCGAGCATAAATACTAGTCAATCCGTAAACGGAGCCAATCGCTCCATAAACCTATATATTTGTGGGACGCGCTTGAAAACCTTGTTGCGAGCTGGCATAATCCCCTCTGCTGCACGCAAATCGGATCTACGTCCAGGGCCGTGGCGTGGGCACTATCGCCAAAAGAGAAATATCTCTGTGTAGATTGCGCACAGAGACATGCTTCTGTGCTATAGTTCAGGCTTGTTTGTTAACGCGACATGTTCGTTTGTCGCCCAAGGAGGGTCAGTTATGTCCAAAGTTTGCGAAGTTTGCGGTAAGCACCCCGTTGCCGGTCGCTCCATCAGCCACTCTCACCGCGTCACCAACCGTAAGTTCCGCCCCAACATCCAGCGCGTCTACGTCGTCGTCGATGGTCACCGTCGCAAGATGAACGTTTGCTCCACCTGCCTCAAGTCCGGCAAGGTTGCGCGCTCCTAAATAAGGTCTTACTAACAAGTACCTCGGACTCTCCGGGTCAAAGACCTCGCGTTCACATAGAACTTACCAAAAGCGTCCTCCCATGTGGAGGGCGCTTTTTTTGCACTCATTGGGGACAGACATGACGCATGCCGGCGGCGGATCGGCCCCCGCACCTTGTAGCTTGACAAACGGTACGCCTCGAGCGAGCCGAGCGCGCCTTTCACGGGATTAAGATGGATATAATCGAGCAGCTGCACAGCCTGCGTGTCCGACTCAACCGCAACCCGCGAATAGCGATTGTCAAACAGATGACCCGTTCTCCCCGTTTTACCATTGAAATACTCATGTAAGTCTGTCCCCAATGAGCGGGGCGATGCAGTAGGTGACTAGTTTTAGTTAAAACGCTTCATTTTGTTGAAGCGTTTTAGTGTGCCTTTTACGGGAATCTTACCGTTCGCCGAATAATTTCTTGCTATCATGCAAGGCGTAGGGTAAATCTCCGATCGCAAGGAGACACAAATGGTGAAAAAGTCACCGGAAAACACTACTCCCGCAATTGTGGACAACGTAGAGGCGCTTGAGGCTAAGCTCGCTCAGATGCGAGAGGCCCAGGCGCTTTTTGCTACGTACACGCAGGAGCAGGTCGACAAGATCTTCTACGAGGCCGCCATGGCCGCCAACAAGGCTCGTATCCCGTTGGCGAAGATGGCCATCGAGGAGACCGGCCGCGGCGTTCTTGAGGACAAGGTCATCAAGAACCACTACGCCGCAGAGTACATCTACAACGCTTACAAGAACACCAAGACCTGTGGTGTCCTGGAGCGCGACGAGGCTTACGGCATCACCAAGATCGCCGAGCCCATCGGCATCGTGGGTGCCGTCATCCCGACGACCAACCCCACCTCCACCGCGATCTTCAAGACGCTGATCAGCCTGAAGACCCGCAACGCCATCATCATCTCCCCGCACCCGGCTGCCGCCAAGTGCACCATCGCCGCCGCCAAGCTCGTGCTTGACGCCGCCGTCAAGGCCGGCGCCCCCGAGGGCATCATCGGCTGGGTCGATGTCCCCTCCATCGAGCTGACCAACATGGTCATGCGCGACGTCGACATCATCCTCGCCACCGGTGGCCCGGGCATGGTCAAGGCCGCCTACTCCTCGGGCAAGCCCGCCCTGGGCGTCGGCGCCGGTAACACCCCGGTCGTCATCGACGACACCGCCGACGTGCTGCTCGCCGTCAACTCCATCATCCACTCAAAGACCTTCGACAACGGCATGATCTGCGCTTCCGAGCAGTCCGTGACCGTCATCGACACCATCTATGACCAGGTCAAGGCCGAGTTCCAGAAGCGTGGCTGCTACTTCGTCAAGCAGGGTGCCGAGATGGAGGCCCTGCGTGCCGCCATGTTCAAGAACGGCGCCCTCGATCACCGCATCCCCGGCATGGCTGCCGCCAAGATCGCCGAGCTCGCCGGCATCGAGGTTCCCGCCAAGACCAAGATCCTGATCGCCGAGG
>CAJMNP010000037.1 GCA_905214895.1 uncultured bacterium
TAAAGTCGCGAATCATGCGGCTGATGCGGCAGAACGCCGGCGTCACCACGATGTCGTCGGCAAGCACATCGAGCAACTCGTCCTCGGTATAGGGGCGCCACTCGCCACGCTCATAACAGCCCACCAGGCGCGAACCCTCGATGAGCGCGCACGGGTAAACCTTGACCTCGTCGGGCATAAAGGCCCCTTCGGTCATAAAGCGCTCGTAGTCGCGCTTATCCCCCTCGGGCGTGGCACCCAGCAAATTGAGCATAAAGTGCGCGTGGATCTTAAAGCCAAACAGGCGCGCAAGCGAAAACGCTCGCTCAATCTGAGCCACCGAAATGCGACGCTCGTTGATATCGAGCAGATGCTGGTCGAGACTCTGGATGCCCATCTGGATCTTAGTACAGCCCAGGCGACGAATGAGCGTGAGGGCCTGTGGCGTCACGGCATCGGGCCGGGTCTCGATAACGAGCCCCACCACGCGATGCTTCGCCGTCTCGTTGATGCGCTGCTGGCGCTCAAGCTCCTCCATCGTGGCCGTCTGCCACTCGGCGACCTCGCCCCACGGCGTACCGGGGCCGTACAGACAACGCACCGCGCGGTTGTAGCCGCCCACAGCAACATCCACGCGCTCCTGCTCTCCTGCAACACCGCTCGCGAGCTCGGCCTCGTCTGTCGCAATGCCGGCAGCCCGGTAGCGCTCGCGACGCTCCGCCACCACCGGCGGCAGGGCATCGGCGGGAGCGTCATCGAGCAAGCGCCCCGCCTCGGCACGGCTGATACCCGGGCGCGCCAACATGGGATTAGCCGCCACGCCGGCGACGGCATCGTCATTGAGCGCACGGAAAAGTTCCGACATAAACCACGTCTGATACCCTTGCGGATAGTCGCTCCAGGTACCACCGAGCACGATGAGCTCTATCTTGTCGGTCGCATGCCCCATCTGCGAAAGCGCGGTCAGACGAGCGCTCACCTGCAGATACGGATCGAAGCAATTTTGCTCCGCACGGGCGCATGCCGGCTCGGCGTGCAGATAGCTCTTGGGCATGCGCAGATCATTGGGACAAAACAGGCAATCGCCTGAGCACGGCCACGGCTTGGTGATGACGGTAATGGTCGCCACGCCTGAGGCCGTTCGGCGCGGCTTCATGCGCAGCGCCTGCAGCAGTCGACGTTCCAGCTCGGCATCGACATTCCACCCAGCCCAACGAGCCGGCTCCTCGCGCTTCACCCGCTGGTAGAACGGCAGCAGGCGGCGCTTGGCCAGATCGCGCTTGTCGGCACCCTCACGGCGCGCCTCGGCATGTATCAGTTTGACGAGTGCCTTGTCGTCTACGGTCTCGCCGCGACGCAGGGCTTTAAGTATGTTCAAGATAATCTGTTCCATGCCCCCATTGTAAAGGCAAAGGCGCCGGAGCCCGTCACGGCTCCGGCGCCTCCATCAAACAGCGCGTCTAAGCATCTATGCTTGCGGACCAGCCCGCAGCCATCACTCCGGATCAAACGACATGTCGCCCGAACCGACCTCAAAACGATACGTGGCAGACTTATCGCCGTTATCGAATTCAAGATTCAAAATGGTCTCGCCGTCGTAGCCAAGCGGAAGGAAATCGCTCTCGAAGTCGCCGCTGCCCAAGGTGAGGCTCGCCTTAAAGCCCGTCGAGTTCGGAACCGTCATCTCCACATCGCCCGAGCCCACACTCACGTCCATCGACTTCGCGGGGGCCTGGTAAAGCTCGAACGTCACATCGCCCGAACCGACCTCAGCGCTGAGCGCATCAGTCACGCTGCCCGTAAACTCTACATCTCCCGCACCCAGGAAAAGGTCGAAACCATCACAGATGACACCGGCAATCTGCAGATCGCCCGAGCCCACGTGCGCGTTGACCCCCTTCAGATGTTCGGCAACACGGCGCGGCAGCTCGACCGTAACTGAGCGATCGATCGCCTTACCGTCGTCACTTCCAAACTGGGAAACCTTGAGCGTCGAGTCCTCGACGGATGCGATGTTTTGCGTCGCGGCCTTGGAGGCATCCATACCCTCGGCAACGCGCCCCCGCTCGATAACGCGAACCTTGTTGCCATCAACAACCTTGACGTCCACCGAAGCCGCATTGATATCGAAATCGAGGTAGCGGAACTCATCGGCATCAAAAGTCGTGCTCGAAAGCTGCTGAGGCCGAGCGGAATAGTTGCCACTATCCAAGAGATCATCGTCGTCAAACATATCGTCCATACCAGACAAGCCGGGTACAACATCGTCGAGATCCCACGGGCCATCAAAATGAATCAAAGTCCGCGAAATACCAAAGACAAGTCCGATGATGAGCACGAACGCTCCGATGCCAACGCCCAAGCGTACCTTGGATTCATGCGAAAGCTTCATCATTCATCACCCTCTTTGGCGATCGGGTCAGCGGTAGTCGCGGTAGCCACGCCAGCATCAACCGCAGCGGAAGCATCCTGCACCTGAGTCCTAGCCGTCACCGGTGCCGAACCAACCTGAATATCCCCGCGTGCCCAATCACCATCGAGTGCACGCGCCACCCAGTGATAGATGGGAATCGTAAAGAAGATCAGCGCGGCAAAGGGGCCGGCACCAAACGGGAACATCAGCAAAAAGAACAGCAGCCAACACACAGCCCAATACGGGAACGACTGGAACGGACCCTTCACCGGAGTCGAGCCAACCGCACCGCCACTCGTCGCCTGCGCCGTAGCGGCATTGGCGGCCTGTGCACTCCAGCTTGCCGCTTGCGCCGCCTTGGCCGCAGCATCACTCGCCTGCGTTGCCGCCTCGGTAGCGCGTGCCGCCGCCTCGTGGGTACGGGCACGCTCCGCCGCCTCGGCCTCGCGCTGACGGGCGCGGTCCTCGTTCTCAAACTCGATATCGTCCTCGATCTCATCGCTCGGATTGAGCAGCTCATCCAGACTCACACCATAGAGCTTGGCGAGCGAAATCAGGTTCTCGGTATCGGGCGAGCTCTCCGCGCGCTCCCATTTACTGACCGCTTGGCGTGACAGTCCCAGCTTTCGCGCCAATCCTTCTTGGCTAAAGCCCTTGCTGCGGCGAAGGTCGGCGAGCCGCTGAGCAGTTTCTACATTCATGGTTCCTCCTATGCGATGCCAGCCGTGCCGCCGGACCGTTTTTGTTTTTAAGGCGCCTTGCACAGTTAAAAATCTATCCGCCACCGCCAAAAGCATGCCACCTATTCTAGTGAGATTTTTGACAACCGGCGGTTGCGGGCACATATGAGCTGCGGAAATGTGTCCAAACAAAGCAATGACCCACAGCTCGGTTGTCCCCGTTGCGGCGTAAACGGTAGTATGGTCGTACTGTTTATTCCGCACCGCCAACGGAGGGAGTTCCGCGCCGTGAACCGCGATTTCGCCTCATCGCTCATCCAGCTCAACAACACGTTCTATCGCGAGCACTCCGCCTCCTTCTCCGATACGCGCCAGGCCCCGTGGCCCGGCTGGGTGCGTACCATGGATATCGCGCTCGGGCAGCTCGACGTCGCCACGATCGAGCATCCCGTCCGTGTCTTTGATCTTGCCTGCGGAAATATGCGCTTTGAGAACTTTGCCGCCGGCGGCGCACTTGCCGTCAAGGGCGTCGACGGCACAAACCCCTCGGCAGATGTCAGCTGCCCGTTTGAGTTCTATGGTGTCGACTCGTGTCAGGACCTGGCCATCGATGCACGTGGCCACGCCCTGCGCATTCCCAACCTGCACTTCCAGGAACTCGATGTGCTCGACGCCCTCATGAAGCTCAACCCCGCCAAGACACCCGACGTGCTTTTCGACGCCCCGCTCGCCGACATCTCGGTCTGCTTTGGATTTATGCACCACGTGCCGTCGTGCGAGTACCGCGTACGCGTGCTCGACGCCCTGGTGCGCCAGACGCGCCCAGGCGGCATCATCGCCATCAGCTTTTGGGAGTTTATGAACGACGAGCGCATGGCGCGCAAGGCCGTTCGTGCCGAGGCCCGCGCCGAGCTCACCCCGCCGTTTGAGGGTTACGATTCCGCGCAGTTTGAAGCCGGCGACCATCTCATTGGCTGGCAAAACGACCGCCACGCCTACCGCTATTGCCATCACTTTGACGATCAGCAGATCACCGACCTGGTGCGCGGCGTCCGTACGTTCTACAAGAGCGGCGAGGTCCCCGTGCGCGAGCTTGAGCGCTTCCATGCCGACGGTCGCAGCGGCGAGCTCAACCGCTATGTGATTCTCAAGCGTCTGTAGGCGTCAGCGACTCGTCGCTGAGCCGCACCGCATCTTTTGGGCAAATCGCCCCCTTCTAACCCATCACCGGAACGTGCAGCCATGCGTTCCATACTTATGACCAAGGAGCCTCATGGGAGCCGTCCACGTTCGCACGCCTAAGAACTTTGTACTCGAGGAGCGCCTGGAGCGCTACGCCGATGCGATTGAGACGAACCCCGAGGCCTATGCCGGAGATTGGCGCGAGGCCTGTGCGCCCGCAGGCAGCAAGCCTTTCGAACACCTTCATCTGGATCTTGGTTGTGGCAAGGGAACGTACCTTGTAGAGCGCGCGGCCCGCGAGCCAAACACGTTCTTTATCGGCATGGACCAGGAGCCCATCTGCATCGCCTATGCCGCACAGAAAATCTGCGAGCAGGAGCTGTCCAACGCACTTGTCCTGCCCCGAGGCGCCGCATCGCTGCCGCAGCTGTTTGCCGCAGGCGAGCTCGATGCCATCACCATCAACTTTCCCACGCCGCAGCCCAAGGCCAAGTACGCCAAAAAACGGCTCGTCCATGTCGACCATCTGATGCTCTACCGCCCGCTCTTTGCAGCCGGCGCCACCGTCACGCTGCGCACCGACAGCAAACCGCTGCGCGACTACGCCCTGGGGCAGATTGCCGCGGCCGGCTACGACACGCTTTGGGTAAGCGACGACGTCCGCCGCGACCATCCCGAGCATCCCGAGACCGAATACGAATGCCGCACGCGCGAGATGGGTGCCGTCGTCTATGGCATTTGTGCCACACCCGGCGCGCAGCCCACCGACGAACAGCTCACAGCGGGTCGCATGCAGGAGCAAAGTCTTGCTTGCTACCTGCCCGATAACCTCGATGAGCTCACCTACGTGCCCCTCGGCATGGAAGAGGCCGTCGAGAACTTTAAAAACCGCGCCCGCAAGGGCAAGAAGCGCTTACCGCAGGAGTCCTAGGGGCTTCTGATGGTCGCGGCGTCGGCAAACAAGCGCAAATTGGCGCCAGCGAACGGCCCTCAAACCTAAGTGAGTAGACTTTTTTGCAATAGCCAGGCACAGCCCGCATAGCGAAACATAAAACCGCAGGTAGAACCCTAGCGCAAAAGTCATGTGCTCGCAATATCGCAAAAAGTCTACTCACTTGGCTAGCGACTACACTAAACGGCTGGGCAGAACGCCCATTTCCTGCATTTTCTTGCCTGCGAACGCATCGATGCGACGCTACGCCATAATAGTTGGCGGACAATCGCGAGAGAAAGCAAACACATGGCACAGACCACGATAGATACCGCCGCCAGCACCGTCTCTGGCGCCGGCGCCGCCAGCTCATTCTCGGGCGGCACGGGAACCGAAGCCGAATTCGGCTCACTCGGTGCGCTCTCCCCCATCTGGTGGGAGCCCGAGGACGGCAGCGAGCCCGAACCGTGGCTCACGCCCGACCAGGCCTTCGAGCGCTTCTTTGAATGGACGAGCAATCGCGGTATTGAGCTGTGGGACCACCAGGAAGAGGCCCTCATGGATCTAGCCGCCGGCGATCACGTCATTCTGGGCACGCCGACCGGATCGGGCAAGTCGCTTGTCGCGCTGGGCATGCTCTTTATGGGCATGGCACAGGGCAAACGCTGCTATTACACGGCTCCTATCAAGGCTCTGGTCAGCGAGAAGTTTTTCGACCTTGTGCAGGTGCTCGGCCGCGATAACGTCGGTATGATTACCGGCGACACGCATATCAACACCAAGGCGCCCGTCATCTGCTGCACGGCAGAGATCCTTGCTAACGACGCACTGCGCGAGGGCGAAGATGCCGACGTGGGCTGCGTCGCCATGGACGAGTTCCACTACTTTGCCGACCCCGATCGTGGTTGGGCCTGGCAGGTGCCGCTGCTCACCCTGCCCCACACGCAATTCATGCTCATGAGCGCCACGCTCGGCGATGTCACCGCGATTGCCGCCTCGCTCGAGGAACACACCGGCGCTACCTGCGACTTGGTTGTCGACGCCCCGCGTCCTGTTCCGTTGAGCTACGACTATGTGACGACCTCCCTCGAGGGCACGGTCGAGCTCGCCATGCGCCGCGGCGAGGCCCCGCTCTATATCGTGCACTTTAGCCAGGATGCCGCCCTTGCAACGGCGCAATCCCTCGCCAATTTTGGCATCGCCAGCAAGGAGCAGCGCGAGGCCATTAAGGAAGCCGCCAAGGGCACGAGCTTCTCCACGGCCTTTGGCAAGATTCTCAAGCGCCTGCTCGGATGCGGCGTCGGCGTGCACCATGCCGGCATGCTGCCGCGCTATCGTCTACTGGTCGAGCGCCTGGCGCAGCAGGGCCTGCTGCCCGTCATCTGCGGCACCGATACGCTCGGCGTCGGCATCAACGTACCAATCCACACCGTGGTGCTCACCGCGCTTACCAAGTTCGACGGCTACAAGATGCGTCGTCTGCGCGCCCGCGAGTTCCATCAGATTGCCGGTCGCGCCGGCCGCTCGGGCTTCGATACCGAGGGCATGGTGATTGCCGAGGCACCCGAGCACGAGATCGAGAACGCCAAGCTCATGGCCAAGGCGGGCGACGACCCCAAAAAACTCCGCAAGATTAAAAAGAAGAAGGCCCCCGAGGGCTTTGTCACCTGGAACAAGCAAACCTTTGAGCGCCTGATCGAGACGCAGCCCGAGACACTCAAGCCGCGCCTGCGCATCACGCACTCCATGGTGATCAGCGTGGTCGAGCAGGGCGGCGATGCCCGAGCCCGCGTACACGACCTCATCGAGACGAGTCTGCAGACCCCTGAGGAAAAGGCAAAGCTCGAGGTTCGTGCCGACGAGATCTTCGCCACGCTCATCGACTCCGGCGTCGTCGTACGCACCGAAGTGCCGCCCGCACCCGACGCTCCGGCTGACGCCGCGCCGGACATCGACTACGCACTGACGGTCGATCTGCCCGAGGACTTCGCGCTCGATCAGCCGCTCTCGCCGTTCTTACTTGCCGCATTGGAGCTGCTCGATCCCGAGAGCGAGACCTACACCATGGATCTGATCTCAATGGTCGAGGCAACGCTCGAGGATCCCAAGCAGGTGCTGCGCGCACAGGAGCGCGCAGCACGCGATCGCGCTATGGCCGAGATGAAAGCCGACGGCATTGAATATGAGGAGCGTCTGGAGCGCATTCAAGACGTCACGTATGAAAAGCCGCTCGAGGATTTGCTCGACGCCGCCTTTGACAAGTACTGCCAGGAAGTGCCCTGGGCCAACGACTATCAGCTCTCTCCCAAGAGCGTCCTGCGCGATATGCTGGAGAGCGCGAGCGATTTTAAGGGCTACATTCAAAAGCTCG
>CAJMNP010000038.1 GCA_905214895.1 uncultured bacterium
CCGCCGTGCGCGTACGCACCGGCTGGGGCTCGACCCGCATCCTCGACATGCTCGTAGGAGAACAGCTGCCGAGAATTTGCTAGCGGCTGCTCTGCAAGCTGCTCAGCATCCGGCCACAATCGGCCCGCCCATTTTCACTGGGACGTTGGCCCACTCAAACCGCGAGGAGATGGAAGGGCCCTCCTGCCGAGCTGATCGGCAGGAGGGCCCTTCGCTTTGCAAGGCCATACTCCTTGCAGTATTTACCTGGTAGGCAGAGGGTCGCTACGCCGCGCGGCGCTTGGTGTAGACAAACCAGCCGCCGACGGCCGCGATACCGACGATGCCCACGGCAACACCGGCGATGGCAAAGCCGTTCGAGCCCGTGTCCGCAGCCTTGTTGGCAGCATCGGCGCTCAACGCGGCGGTCTTGCCGGACGTGCCCGACTTTTTGCCGCTCTTGTCTGTCTTGCCGGCGACGGAAGACTCCATCGAATCCTTCTTGCCGGATTCAGCCTCGACTTTGGTATCGCCGGTGGCCTTGGCGGCCACAGGAGCCATCACGGCCGCAAAACCGCCGGTTCCGTTGCCTGCACCGCTGTCCGACCCGGTACCCGGCGTCAGAACGCCCGGCGCCACCGTGGGCTTCTGCGGGTCGTTGCTGCTCGAGCCCTTGCCCGCCATCACGGCCGTCTTCCAGGCAATCGTCTCTCCCGAGGAGACACGATACGTCGTGAGCGCGCGGAGCGTTTGCTCGGTCGCCATGGCGTTGGCCGCGCCGCCCTTGCTGTGCGCATAGCCGTTGCCGCCGTCCACGCGGTACAGGTCCAGCGCACACACCACGTTGGTCGCGGCATTTGCAAACCCGTTGACGGGGTTGGCCGGGTCACGGTCGAGCGAAAGCAGTGCGAGGATCACCTGGGCATTGGCCTCGGCAGAACCGAAGTCACAGGTACCGGCGTTCATCTTGCCCTTGAGGTAGGAGAGGCCGTTCTCGATGGCAGCATCGACCTTGGTGTCGCCCGCATAGGGCGCCACGGCCTGGATCGCCATAGCCGTCAGGTCCACGTCGCCCAGTCGCGTACCTTCCACAGCGTCGTCGCTGCCGAGGAGCTCACAGACGGCGTCCACGAGGCTCGCGCGCGTCCAGGCGGAACCGGCGGGCGCATCCGAGCCGCTCGCATTGAGCGCCATCAGTGCGAAGATCTTCTCGTTGGCGCGCGTCATATCGGTGCGGCCGCAGATGAGCTCGACCAGGTTGACGCCGTCATAGTCGGTGATGTCCTCGCCGATGGCGGAGAGAGCAAGCGCCACACGCTCGGTCTCAGTCAGAGCGCAGGTCGCACTCCCCCACTCGGCCTTGTGCTCGGCCAGCGAGGCGCGGTAGTTATCGAGCAGTTTGGAATCGATCTTGCGGCCCGCCTTGGCAAAGTCGTAGATCTCCCACTCGTCGCCATACTGGAAGGCGTCGGAGCTGCGGCGCGCGTCGATGAACGCAGCGGCAGCATCGATGCCCGCCGAGGCGGACTCACTCGTGGCGGGGCTCGCGGCCACACCGGCCACGGTGATGGTAAGCGTCACGGGCTCGGCACCGGCAGTCGTGTCCACCGGCGTACCTGTCGCGATCACCGTGCCGGCCGAAAGCGCCGTCACCGTGTAGTCACTCGAGGCCACGTACAGGCCGTCATCGGGAGCGCCGTCAACGTGCTTCCAGGCGCCCTTCTCGTTGCGGTCGATGCCCACGATACCCGAGGCGTCCTTGCCGTCGAGTGTCTTGAACGTCCAGGTGAGGCCGGGTTCGGTCACGCTCCAGCCGTCCGCGTCGTTCTTGCCGGTAAAGGCCAGGTCGAGCTTTTGCGCCGAGCCGGCCTTGAGGTAGAGGCTGTCCGTGCCGGCCGTCACGCTCGCAAGCGGATTTTGGTAAGCATAAGTCACGTCGCACGACGCGCTGATGACCTTGCCATCGGCGTCCGTGTCGGGCAGCGTCGCGGTAAACGTGGTGGTGCCAGCCTTGTACGCCGTGTAGCCGATCTCGCCCGCGGTGGTGTAGGCCGCCACGGCAGGATCGCTGCTCGTCACGGTAAAGTTGTCGCGGTTGGTGGCGTTGTCGGGCGCCACCACCGGGCGTGCGTGATCGGTCAAAAACGCGCCGCGCTCGGAGAGTGGGCTGCGGCCCTGCAGGTAGACGGTGGCGCCGTCCTCGTTATAGCCCATCGAGATGGACGTGGCGGCCACGGCTTCGGACGTCAGCGTCACGCTCTTGGAGCCGGCGCCCGCAGATGCGGCGTCGCGCGGGGTAACGGTAATCGTGGCACTGCCGGCATGCTTGAAGTAAAAGCAGGCCGAGTAGTCGTTGCTGTAGATGGTCGTAGGATCGCTCGAGGCAAAGTGGAAGCGGCTGAACGAGACGGGCACGTACTCGCCCTTATCGGCATCAACGTAATGCACGCGAATCTCGAGGTTGCGCACCTCGGAGCCCTGGACGGTAGCCGTACCATCGGTCACGTTGCTCACGGTGCCGTCGGAGGCACGATACCACAGCTCAAAGTCGTCGAACTGCTTGGCTTTGGCCTTGATCTTGATGGTAGCCACGGTCTGCTCGGAGCCATCGGCCTTGCGCTCGGCGGCGGTCACCGTGCCGGTAGCGTTGTCGTAGACGTAGAGCTCTCCCGTGGACTCGTTGATGCCGATGTTGCCGCGGTTGGCGTCATCGGTGCCCCAGGTGATGGTGCTCGTGGCCGGGACGCCCTTAAGTGCAAAGACGCCAAGTTTGCGGTAGGCGTCCACAGCATCAGGCGAAACCTCGAGCATATGGCCGGCAACCGTCTGGCTGGTGCCGTCGTTGGCCGTGAAGCTCACGGTGTAGGCGTCGTCGGGCGTGGTGTCCTCGGGCGCCTGGTAGCTGTTGCCCGAGCCAAAGACCGGCGTGCCATTTTTATCGATACCCCAGCTGCTGCCGTTGGCGCCGCAGTTGGCGTTGATAAGATCGGCGAAGGCATCGGTGGCCATGTCGGCGGGGTCGACGGCATAGGAGTTGACGAATGCCGAGGCGGGAGCGTCCATCTTGTTGGTGAGGAATGCGCCCCAGTAGGTGTTGACGAGCTGGCCCGCGCTATAGGTCGCGAACAGCGCGCCCGCTGTGCCCTCGGAGGTCGACACGCAGTTGGACACGATGCCGCCGTCGAGCGTACGCGCAAAGCCCGCAACGCCCTTGCCGGTCACACTCGTGGAGCAGTTGAGCACGGCACCCTGAACCTTGTTGCCCAGGGGGCCGAACGCCTTACCGTCCGTCGCCTGCTTGAGTTCACCGGAAAACGAGATGTTCTGCACCACGCCCGTGGAGGCAACGCCGTCCATGAGCGACTTCACGCCACCGCCGTTGGCGAAGGTGATGGTGTGGCCCTGGCCGTCGAGCGTGCCCGCGAGCATGCCCATGGGGGCAAAGAACCAGCTGTCATCGATGGTGATGTCGTTGTCGAGAACGTAGTAGGCGTCGGCGTCGGCGGGCTTGAACTTGTTTTCGAGGTCGCTCTGCGAGCTCAGGCGCACTACGTTCTGCGGCCGAGCCACGGGCTCGGTGGGCTTGGGCTTCTCGAGTGCGGCAATGGCATCGGTAAGCGTCTTGGTTGCAGCGTTGACCTCGGCCTGCTTGGCGTCATCGTTTGCGTAGACGTCTTGAGCGCTCACAAGGGCCTCGGCGAGCTTCGACCAGCTCTCGGCCGTGTAGTCGTTCTCGACCTTGGCGCTGGCATCGTCAATCGCGGCCTTGAGGGCATCCTTGTTCACAACGACCGCAGCGCCGCCCGAGATCAGTACGGGCAAACCGCCCTGCGCAGACCAGATAAAGCCGGTGGCAGGGGCATCGGTGCTGAGCTTATCGACCGAGGCCTGGGTCTTGAGCTCGCCGGTTGAGATTTTGCTGCCGAAGGAAGCATCAACCTTGTAGCCGCACGCCTGATCGCCCGCAGTGAACAGATTGTTGGCCACGGTGCCAGACTTATACCAGGCAACGAGGCCGTAGCCGCCAAGGGGCATGCCGCTGAGGCTGCCGGCGTAATACGAGTTGAGCACCGAACCGCCATCGAGCGTGCCTACGAGACCGGCAGCGTCAGCGAAAGTCCAATTGTCGTCAGAGGGGCTTGCCGTCGACCAGCACATTTGCACGGTACCCGAGCATGTGGTGGCGATAGGACCGTCGGTGCCAGAAATCGACATCGAACCCGTCACGCCCAGATTCTGCACTGTACCGGTCACACTCTTCGCCAACGCCTTGCCGTTGAGCACGATGCTATGGCCCTGGCCATCGAGCGTACCGGCCACGGTCTCGATCTGTTGGTCAGCCTCAAGGCTGATATTCGCCGCGAGCTTCACGACAACCCCGGCCTCGATGGTGGTGGGCAGCTCATCGGCAGAAGAGACCATCACCGTCTCGCCGGCCTTGGCGACACGCACGTCACGTGCCTGCTGAACATCGGCGTCGTCATCGTCGACGTTCACCGCGGCGGCGTTCTGCCCGTCCGCACTCAGCATGGCGGAAAGCCCCTCATCGGCAGACGGAGCAACGTCGGATCTTGCCTCGTCCGCCGACGCCTCGGCGCCTTCAGCACCCGTCTGCTCGTCCGCAGTGAAACTCGACTCGTCGGCATTCTCGGCAGCATCCGCCTGCTGCGAGGCCTGGGCCTGCGCCTGCACAGCGATCTCTGCCACGCCCTCGGCAAATGCTGACGTACCCGGCATCGACCAGACGAGTAGCACCGAGAAAGCAGCGGCTCCCAGGCGCTTGAGCATAATGTTGTTTCGCGTCACCCGTTCTCCTTCTTTCGCGAACTTGCAATAGAGCCGTGGCGAAGAAGGCGGGGCAGGCGATGCCCCGGCAGCACAAAGGCGCACGTCAGCCACCCTATCGGCAGCAAAACGTACGCTCAGCAGCACCCCTTGTAGACCGGAATCCAGCGGCAAACAGAGAGGCCCTCGGTTTCGAGAAGAGCGCGGGCAGGTAATCTGGCTCGCGGGCGCGCCCGCACACAGTAACCGCCTTGCTCGGGATTCTCACCCGATTCCCCTTTATGCGCTCGCGCGCACCCGTGCTCCGGCTTCTATTTTTTAACGGAGGAAGTGTACGTTACCGCAGGTAAATCGGTCAATGCACTACACAAAAACCGCCATATCCGAGCCATATGGCTCCCGGATAACCGCCTATAGGCAACCTCTATCGCCACCAGGCCGCTGACGAACCAAACCCGCCCACAAGATTGAGCGGCCCGAATGCCCCGCGGGACTTTTGACCCGCCCATTCCCGGCTGGGCGGCACGCGCTATTATGGTTGCCGTTTGCGTGAGCTATATAGATGGGAGCGTACCTATGGCAGCTTTTTCCACCGTGATCTTTGACCTTGACGGCACCATCCTCAACACGCTCGAGGACCTGGCGGCCGCCGGCAACCACACCTGCGAGATGCACGGCTGGCCCACGTTTGCCGTGGACGAGTACCGCTACAAGGTGGGAAACGGCATGCTTAAGCTGGTCGAGCGCTTTATGCCCGCCGAGTACGCGGGCGACGGCCGTATGTTTGAGCAGACGCTTGCCGAGTTTAGGGCCTATTACGGCGAGCACAAGGAGGACCACACCTCACCCTACGCCGGCACGATTGAGATGCTCGACCGTCTGCGCACAGCGGGCGTTCAGCTTGCCGTGCTCACCAACAAGGATCATATTTCGGCAGCCCCGCTTATCGAGAAATACTTTGGTTCCGAGCGCTTTGCGCTGGTGCAAGGCCGTGTCGATGCGTTTCCGCCTAAGCCCGAAGCGCCCGTCACGCTGCACGTGATGAAGGAGCTGGGCACCAATCCGGCAACCACGCTCTATGTGGGCGATTCGAATGTCGATGTTCTGACCGGCCACAACGCCGGCCTTAAGAGCGCCGGCGTCAGCTGGGGCTTCCGCGGCCGCGCAGAGCTGGAGGCCGCCGGCGCCGACTACGTGGTGGACACCCAGGCAGAGCTCACGACGCTGATTCTGGGCGAGTAACGAAGCCGCCGCTCAACGCGGCTGCGACAATTCTTCTGCGCGGAAAGCGCGTCCCGTTTTGGAGCTCTGGAATGGGATGCGCTTTCCGTTTGGGGCCTGTTGGGGAAACGGCATCCCGTTTCAGAGCGATTTTCCGGGTCGCACTTTCCGCAACCCACCCCATCCGGAAACCGCAACCCACTATTCGGCCAAAAATCGGGTCGCGCTTTCCCGAGCATTCGATGCAGCGCTGGCGCAAGGAGTGTCCCCAACTGCCGGCAGAAAAGGAACGTCCCCAACTGCCACCTTCGGCAGCGATGGCAACGCCGTTGTTCGAAGAGTGTCCCCAACGACTAGTCGTTTAAGAACGTCCCCAATGACTACGTCGCGGGTAGAGGACGGACAGCGAAAACGCCCCTAAGCGAGCAAGGTGACGTGAAATGAAAGGGCGCTGACCTTCTGGTCGCGCCCTTGAAATTGAACGTCAGATTGCCGCTTAGGGGCGTTTGCAGCGTCGAGCAGTTACGCGGTTTGGCAAAACCGCGTAACCCCCTCCCTAGCTCATCATGGCATTCATCATCTCGTTGGTTGCGGAATCGTCGGCAGACCACTCGCCGTCGTCATTGCAGGAATACTTGAAGGTGACCTTGGTGTCCTTGGTCTTAGCAGCCTTGGTCACATCGACCATAACCTGACCGGCCATCTTGTACAGCTCGTCATCGGAAGGCATCGAATCGAGCGCGGCGACCTTCTCCTGGTACTGGGTGGCAAAATCCTCAACGATCTGGTTCATGGACTTGCAGGTAATGGTGACCTCGGCAGTTGCGGTACCCTTGTCCTCGTCGACCGTCACGTCGCCGATCTTGTAGTCAAAGCCCTCGAGATAGCTCTTGGCGTACTCCTTGGGATCGATGCCCAGCTGCTCGAACTCGTCACCCGAGGCCTCTTCCAGGCCGGCGAGGAAGTCGTCGCCACCGTTCTTGACCTCGTCAAACTGCGTCGTAAGATCATCGGTGATGAGCTCCTCAACCGAAGGGCCTCCGCAGCCGGAAAGCACAACTACGCACGCGACCAGAACAGCCATCAGGGGCGCAAGCAGCAGCTTCTTCTTCATGACATTCCTCCCAACAAGCGGCACCGCGCTTCCCGACGCGGTGCACGTCGTAACAATAAGGCCATTCTAGCCGCTAACGAACACCCCCGGCAAAGCAAAGGCGCAGTCGGCTCGATTTAACGTCCGAACGGTTTACCGTTCCGCCCAACGCGCAATAAAACGTTCCGCCGCATTGTAATAAAAAAGGGCGGCCGGATAACCCGACCACCCTTGCGCATCCTTATGTTGCCGCAGTTTACTTGCGGACGACCTTGACGATGACATCGCCGGCGGCGACAGCGGAGTCAGCCTCGACGGCGAGCTCGACGTCGGCGAACTCGGCAGTGTTGGACACAGCCACGACGACGCAGTCCTTGTAGCCGGCAGCGGCGATCTTGGCGCGGTCGATCT
>CAJMNP010000039.1 GCA_905214895.1 uncultured bacterium
AACGTGATCAAGCAGATCGCGGGCCTGGTCGACGGTCGCGGTGGCGGTCGTCCCAACATGGCCCAGGCCGGTGGCAAGAACGCCGCCGGTATCGCCGATGCCCTCGCGGCCGCCAAGACCGCGCTCGGCGCCTAAGAACCTAAGTAGTCGCTGTGGTCGCGCTCGCACTGGACATAGGGGAGACCAGGATTGGCATTGCCGTCTCGAGCCGTGATGGCAAGATGGCGATGCCTGTCAAGGTGCTTCCGGCTGCCGAGGTCACTGGCATGGCAAAGACGTTTCGCTACCTGGTCGAGGACTATGAGCCCGATATCCTGGTAAGCGGACGTCCCTTGACCATGGCCGGTGAGCCCGGCCCCCAGGCCGAGCGTGTCGCCGCCGTGGCCCAAAAGATTGCCGACGAGCTCGATCTTCCGCTGGAGTTTGAGGACGAGCGTCTGTCCTCGCAGGAGGCCAAGCGAATCCTGCGAGAGCAGGGGCTCAACGAAAAGCAGATGAGGGGCAAGATTGACATGATCGCCGCCAGCCTGTTCTTGCAGACATGGCTCGATCGTAAAAACGAGGAGGTTCAGCATGCCTAGCGCTTCCGATCCGCGCCAGCAGAATCGTACACGGCAGCCCGCGCCGCGCTCTGCTCAGCCTGGCCAGCGCCCGGCGCAGCCGATGCAGCGCTCGGCCCAGCCTACTCAGCGTGCTTCTCAACAGCCCGCCGCTCGTCCCGCGCAGCCTGCTGGCGGCGCTCGTTTTAAGCAGCAGGCTCCTGCCCAGCGCACGCAGGGGCAGGCCCCGCAATCACGCCCCCACGCACATCATGCTCATGGCTCGCACGGCGTTGCTCCGGCCACGCGCTCGAGCTATAACACGCGCGCCCGCCGTGGTGCCCAAAAGAAAAGCTCCCCGGTGCCTATGATTATCGGTGGCGTCGTCGCCGTGCTTGCGCTTGTCGCGATTGTTTTCTTTGTCGTGCCAGCCGTCAAGGGCTTCTTTGCCGGCGAGGATGCGAAAGTCGCTGCTGGCCAGCAGGTTACTATTACGATTCCCGATGGTGCCTCGGGTGACACCATCGCTTCGATTCTCTCCGAGAACCATATCGTCGAAAATCCCAAGGATTATTATGCGGCGGTCAAAAAGCTCAACGCCGACATGTCGCTTAAGCCGGGTAAGTATTCGTTTACTACGCTTATGGATGCCACGAAGGTCGTTCAGCAGCTCATGGAAGGTCCCAATGCGGGCTCCGATGCGCTGACTATCCCTGAGGGTCTGACGGTCGACCAGGTCGCCGACCGCGTGGCCGCGGCATATGACAGTATCTCCAAGGAAGACTTCCTCAATCAGGCAAAGGCCTCCAACTATGTGAAGGACTACAGCTTCCTTGAGGGCGCTGCAAACGATTCGCTCGAGGGCTTCCTATTCCCCAAGACCTATTCGTTGGGTAAGGACCCGTCTGCCGATGATGTGATTCGCGCCATGCTTGACCAGTTCAACGCCGAGTATAAGTCGCTTGACTTTGCCAGCTGCGAGGCAAAAATCAAGGAGCGCTATGGCGTGGAGATGTCCGTTTACGACATCGTTAACCTTGCCTCGATCGTCGAGCGCGAGGGCCTCAACGCCGATCAGCGCGCGCATGTGGCATCGGTTTTCTATAACCGTCTGGCGGGCAAGCTCGATGGCCTGCGTTACCTCAATAGCGATGCGACCATGATGTATGTCACCGGCGGCGAGGTTACCGCCGACGACCTGCAGAGCGATAGCCCGTATAACACCTATAAGCACGAGGGCCTGCCGCCCACGCCCATCTGCTCTCCGTCGCTCGAGGCGCTCAAGGCTACCCTTGAGCCGACCGACTCCGATGACCTGTATTTCTACATTACACAGGACGAGGAGTATTTCTCGAAGACCTACGAAGAGCACCAACAGTCTTGGAATTGATCATGAGGATTTTTAGCCCCAAACGATATGTTGCCTCGGTCGACCGCATCGATCTCGATACCCTGTGGGCCGACGGCAAGCGCGCCATTCTACTCGACCGCGACAACACCCTGGTGCCGCGCGATACCGAGCAGGTACCCGCTGCGGTCTCCGCTTGGCTCGAGGCCGCCCATGCCAAGTGCTTTAAGCTGTGCATGGTGTCCAACAACTGGCATCGCGACCAGGTCATGGCATCGGCGCGCGAGTTGGGGCTCGAGGCCATCAGCCACGCCATGAAGCCCGCCCCGTTTGCCCTTAAGGCGGGTCTTAAGCGTCTGGGCGCCACGGCCGACGAGGCCGTGCTGATCGGCGACCAGCTGTACACGGACGTGTGGAGCGGTAACTTTGCCGGCGTTGATACTATTCTGGTCAAGCCGCAGGCAACCCAGGACCTGTGGTACACGCAGATCTTCCGTATCTTTGAGCGCCGGGCCCTGCGCGACCTTCCCTGCGAGGAATAGGTTTCGCCATGTCTCAGCACATCAAACACGGCTGCGACCATATCTTCTTTATCGGCTTTTTGGGCGCAGGCAAGTCGACGCTTGCGCGCAACGTGGGCACTATGTTCAAGCGTCGATTCATCGATACCGATCGTTTGGTTGTGCGTCGATGCGGCATGTCGGTGACCGAGATATTTGAGACCGAGGGCGAGGATCGTTTTCGCGAGCTCGAGACCTCGGCACTCCGTTCGCTTCAAAGCGAGCGCAGCCTGCTGGTATCGTGCGGGGGTGGCATCGTCGAGACGCCGGTGAACATTGAGCTGATGCACGAGATGGGTACGTGCGTGTACCTCGAAGGCGACTTTGAGGACTCGTTGCGCCAGATCCGCCGCTCCGATACCCGGCCCGATTTCCGCTCGCCCGAGCACGCCGCGCGCCTGTTTGAGCATCGCCGCCCGCTGTATCGCCAGGCCGCCGATATTACCCTTGATATTCGCAACAAGTCCTTCGAGGACGTTTCCTACCTTTGTGCCGAGATGCTTTTGGAGCGTGGACTGCTATGATTCGCCGTCAACTCATCAATTTCCAAAACCGCAGTGTCGATGTCCGCGTCGGATTGGGGGCGTTCGGGGAGCTGTCGCGCATGTTTGCCTCGGCTGTGGGCAAACCTAAGCGCGCGATGGTGGTTTGGAACGACGCCACATCCGAGCGTTTTGGCGAGGTCGTAGAGCATGCGCTGGTCGACGCTGGTTTTGCCGTGTCGCCGCTCGTCCTCGAGGTTTCGCCTGCCGGTGCTACGCTGGCCGATGCCGATGCTATCTTTGGCGCCCTGTCTGCCAACGGCGTTACCTGCGACGATCTGGTTGTCGCCGTTGGCGATGCCGCAACCTGCTCGGTTGTTAGCTGGTGCGCCAACCAGTGGTGCGGCCGAACTGAGTGCGCGCTGTTGCCGACGACCTTCGACGCCATGCTCACGGTCGCGACGACCATGAAGCCGCTCGTCGCCTCGTCGGCCAATGCGCTTCCCGCTATCGCGTTCCGTCCCGAACCGGGCTTGGTCGTGTGTGACCTCGACCTTGTTCGCGAAGCGGACCCCGAGGACCTCAAGCTCGGCTATGCGGTACTTGTTGGCGCCATGCTTTCGAGCAGCAAGTCGCGCTGGAATCAGTTTATCGAGACTGTCCCCGAGATTCTTGCTGGTGAGGAGGTCGCGCTCGTCAATGCCGTCCAATGGTCTCAGACTGCCCGCAAGGACGTGCTGACGGCCACGAACCCGAGCGCTCGCCATGCGCTCGATTTTGGCAAGATGGGGGAACGCACCCTGCGCGCCTGCTTGGGCGATGCCGCTTCGCAGGTCCCTGCCTACCAGCTGTTGTCCGAGGGCATGCGCTTTGAGGCGCGCCTAGCACATGATGCCTGCGACTTTGATATCGATTACGTCTTTGAGGTCGATGACTGCCTGGAGGACTTTGGTATCGAGGAGCTTGCCTTCGATTTGGAGCCTGCCGCATATATCGAGGAGTTCCGCAGGCAGCAGTTTGCCCGCTCGAACCGTAGTATGTTGCCGCTGCCCGCAGCACTCGGCGCCATTCGTCTGACGAGCGTTGAGGACGAGGTTCTTGAGCGCCATGCTCACGCCTACTTGGCTTCTCGCAAAGAACTTCTCTAAGTTTTATTGACATCCATTGTCTTTCGTATCATGTTGAGGGGCGGGTTTTCAATCGGTTGCGGATCGCATGCGATTCCGTCGTTCGGTTGAGACCCGTCCCGTCCTTTTAGAGACAACAAGAAAGGAATCTGCATGTCTGAGTTTGCTGCCGGTCCTGCCGGTCGTATCGAGCGTGTCCGTGCCCTGATGGTTGAGCGCGGCTACGACGCTATCGTGGTGCGTGACGAGGCAAATCTTCGTTGGCTTACGGGCGTGAAGGGCGTCTTCGATTACACCTTTGAGTTCCCGCACGCGGCGTTTATTACGGCTGACCAGTGCCTGTTCCATACCGACTCGCGCTACCTCAACAGCTTTGAGGAGAACACGCCCGCCGGCAGCCCCTGGGTCTACGACATGGACGAGGGCACCATCCCCGGCTGGGTCGCCGGCAAGATCGCGACCAGCAAGTGCCGCGTCTGCGCTGTCGAGGACGACATGCAGATTAACTTCTACCAGGGTATTCAGCGTGGTCTGGAGGATCGCTCCGTTGCCTGCATGTTGCCGCTGATGCATGACGACATCCGCAAGATGCGCGCCATCAAGGACGCCGAGGAGGTCGAGCTCATGCGCCATGCGCAGTCGATCACCGACGCCGCCTTCCAGCATATGCTCGGCTTTATTAAGCCCGGTATGACCGAGAAGCAGGTTCGTAACGAGCTCGAGAACTTTATGTTCGCCAACGGCGCCGATAGCCTGGCCTTCGGCTCCATCGTGGCGAGCGGCCCCAACACCGCCAACCCGCATGCCGTTCCGAGCGACCGTGTCATCGAGAAGGGCGACTTTGTCCTCATGGATTACGGCGCGGGCTACTGCGACTATCGCTCCGATATGACGCGTACCGTCGTGATGGGCGAGCCTACCCAGGAGCAGCTTGACCTGTACGCGCTCGTGCGCCGCACCCACGAGGAGTGCGTCGCCGCCATCCATCCGGGCGTCGAGGGCAACGACATTTTCAAGCTTTCCAAGAAGATCATCGGCGATGCCGGCTATGGCGATTACTACAACCATGGCCTGGGCCACGGCGTCGGTATCGACATCCACGAGCTGCCCAACTTCAACCGTAGCAAGAACATCATCGAGGTCGGCTCGGTTATTACCATGGAGCCCGGCGTGTACCTGCCCGGCGTGGGCGGCGTGCGCCTGGAGGACTACGGCATTGTCACCGAGAACGGCTACGAGCCCTTTACCAAGACCCCGCATGACCTCCACGTCATCGATTGCTAGCCCATTTCAATAGATTTTTGGGGCGGGGCGTCCGGAGCAATTCGGGCGCCCCGCGTTCTCTTTTTATGCGCTCGCTGCAGGCGCCGTCTGCAAGTGTATAATTTCGGTCGTATGTAATTTGGGCGCTTGTGCGTTCTGCCCATAACAAGAAAGGTCACTATGCCTACCATTTCTACCGCCGACTTCAAGAACGGCCTCGGTCTCCGCATTAAGGACAAGGTCTACACCATCGTCGAGTTCCAGCATGTCAAGCCGGGCAAGGGCGGCGCGTTTGTGCGCTACAAGACCCGCGACATCAAGAGCGGCCGCGTCGTCGAGAACACCTGCAACGCCGGCACCAAGTTCGAGAGCGTCATGCTCACCACCCGTGAGTTCCAGTACCTCTACAACGATGGCACCGACTACATCTTCATGGACAACGAGTCCTATGAGCAGGTTCCCGTTCCCGAGGACATGGTGGGCGAGAACTCCAAGTGGCTGCGCGAGAACGACATCTGCCAGCTGCTCTTCGCCGACGATGAGCTCATGGGCGTGACCCCGCCGATGTTCATCGAGACCACCATCGTCCAGACCGACCCGGGCTTTAAGGGCGACACCGTCCAGGGTTCCACCAAGCCGGCCACGATCGACACCGGCGCTGTCATCCAGGTCCCCATGTACCTCAACGAGGGCGAGGTCATCAAGGTTGACACCCGCGACGGCAAGTTCGTCTCCCGCGTCTAGCAACCAACTCTTCTAGGAGGACTCATGCCCCAGGAAATCAAGATTGACGGCATCGGCATTTCGCCCGATGTTCTGACCGCCATCGTCTCGCGCGCCGTGTCGGATGTCGAGGGCATCGCCTCCGTTGGCGTCAAGGACCTTGCCACCAACCTTGTCTCCATGATGCTCTCGTCCAAGGCCCCGGCTTCCGAGCCGCCGGTCGAGGCCGAGGTCATCGGCGACAAGCTCGCACTCACCGTGCGTGTCGTGGTGTTCTTTGGCTATCCGTTCAAGAAGCTCGCCGAGGCCGTTCGCGCCGCCGTGGTCGCTGCCATCGATGCTCAGGTGGGCGTCGAGGTCGAGCGCGTTGACGTTTGCATTGACGGCCTCGTTTTCCCCAAGGAGTAACCTTTGAGCCTTAAGGTTTATCGCGGGCGCACGCTTGCCCGCAGTCAGGCGCTGCAGCTGCTGTTCCAGGCCGAGGCCACGGACAGCCCGCTCGAGCGCGTCCTCGAGGGCGATTTCCTGATCTCGAAGGGCCCCCTCGACCCCTATGCGCTGGAGCTTTGCCGCGGTGCCTACGAGCATATCGATCGTATCGATTGCGCCTTGCGCGCCGTCGCCAAGAACTGGGATCTTATGCGCATGCCCGGCGCCGACCGCAACCTGCTGCGTATCGCCGTCTACGAGATGCGCTTCCTCACCGACGAGGAGGTCTCGGACGCCATCGTCATCAACGAGGCCGTCGAGATCGCTAAGGCTTATGGTACCGACCAGTCCGCATCGTTTGTCAACGGCGTACTGGGCAAGATCGCTCGCAGCGAGGAGCTGCCGGGCGAGGACCTGTACCAAGAGCTGCTGGCCGAGGATCGCGCTCGCGAGGAGGCACAGGCTGCCGAGGCTGCCGCCAAGGTCGCTGCCGCTCAGGCTGCCGCCGGTGTACTTGCTGAGGATGCAGACGCTGCTGAGGCCGTTGAGGCCGACTCCGTCGAGGAGTAGCTATGCCAGAGGGTTCCGTCCGCAACTTCGATGAGATCTCGGATCGCCTGGACCAGATCATCGCCACCGTTCGCTCCAAGGATACGTCCCTGGAGCGTTCGCTCGATTTGTTTGACGAGGCGATTGAGCTGGGCTCCCGTGCGGTCGATATGGTCGACAAGTTTGAGCTGACGCCGCGTGAGGCCGACAAGCTCGAGCAGGAATACGATGAGGATGCGGCAAACGAGTCCCAAGATAGACAGGCTGCATCCCCGGATACGAATGGTTGATGGCATTCATGAAACGCGTGCGTCTCGATGACGAACTGATTTCACAGGGCATCTGCGCCGATCGCGCGGATGCCCTTCGCACTCTTATGGCCGGCTTGGT
>CAJMNP010000040.1 GCA_905214895.1 uncultured bacterium
ACTTAAGGAGTTCACCGTATGGCCGATAAGATCCAGTGGGCGGGCAACACGATGCCCAAGAGCGATGACAAGCACTTGGGAATCATGAGCCTCGACCACGTGAAGAAGGCCCGCGCCTTCCACCAGTCGTTCCCCCAGTACACCGTCACTCCGCTTGCCCGCCTGGACGGCCAGGCCGCGCGCCTGGGCCTGTCCAACCTGTGCGTTAAGGACGAGAGCTATCGCTTTGGCCTCAACGCCTTTAAGGTCCTGGGCGGCTCGTTTGCCATGGCCAATTACATTGCCGACGAGACCGGCAAGGACGTTGCCGAGTGCACCTTCGATTACCTGACCTCCGATCAGCTTGCCAAGGACTTTGGCCAGGCTACCTTCTTTACCGCCACCGACGGCAACCATGGCCGCGGCGTGGCATGGGCTGCCAACAAGCTGGGCCAGAAGGCCGTCGTGCACATGCCCAAGGGTTCCACCAAGCCCCGCTTCGATAACATCGCCGCCGAGGGCGCCACGGTGACCATCGAAGAGGTCAACTACGACGAGTGCGTGCGCATGGCCGCCGCCGAGGCCGATGCCTGCGAGCGCGGCGTCATCGTTCAGGACACCGCCTGGGAGGGCTACGAGAAGATTCCGTCTTGGATCATGGAGGGCTACGGCACCATGGCTTCCGAGGCTGCCGAGCAGCTGCGCGAGATGGCCATCAACCGCCCGACGCACGTCTTTGTCCAGGCTGGCGTGGGCTCGCTGGCCGGCGCCGTGGTGGGCTACTTCACCAACCTGTATCCCGATAACCCGCCCACCTTCGTTGTGGTCGAGTGCGCGCCTGCCGCCTGCCTGTACAAGGGCGCTGCCGCCGGCGACGGCGATCCGCGCATCGTGGACGGCGACATGCCCTCCATCATGGCGGGCCTGTGCTGCGGCGAGCCCAACATCCTGGGCTGGGATATCCTGCGCAACCACACCACCGCCTTCGTGTCCTGCCCCGACTGGGTCACCGCTCGTGGCATGCGCACCCTGGGCGCTCCCGAAAAGGGTGACCCGCGCGTTATCTCCGGCGAGTCCGGCGCGGTGACCACCGGCCTGGTCGAGACCCTCATGCTCGATCCCGAGTACGCCGAGCTCAAGGAGCTCATCGGCCTGGACAAGACGAGCTCCGTGCTCTGCTTCTCCACCGAGGGCGATACGGATCCCGACCAGTATCGTCGCATCGTCTGGGAGGGCGAGTACCCGACTTGCTAGCAGGACGACCTGTCCGGAGGCAGCCGGAGGACTTTACTCCCTGCTCGGACAGTCCTGCTCGCACGGAGAGCACATTAAGTGCTCTCCGGCTCGTGCGGAACTCGCGACGGAGCAAAGTCCTCCGTCTGTCTCCTGTGTCCACTTGCTCGTGGGGTGCTCGACCTCACGCTGCTTGGCACAAGTGATCTATCTGAAACATCTACCTGTAGGTAAACCCTTGTAGAAAGGTTAACTGTTATGACTAAGGAACTCGATTTCGAGGCAATTAAAAACGCTGCTGAGTCCCATCGTGCTGATATGACTCGCTTCCTGCGCGCCATGATCTCCCACCCCTCTGAGTCTTGCGAGGAGGGCGAGGTTGTCGCTTGCATCAAGGCCGAGATGGAGAACCTCGGCTATGACGAGGTCAAGGTCGACGGCCTGGGCAACGTTATGGGCTTTATGGGCGAGGGCGACAAGATCATCGCCATCGACTCTCACATTGACACCGTCGGCATCGGCAACATCGAGAACTGGGATGCCGATCCCTATGAGGGCTACGAGACCGACGAGATCATTTACGGCCGCGGCGGCTCCGACCAGGAGGGTGGCATGGCTTCTGCTACCTATGCTGCCAAGATGATGAAGGACATGGGCCTCATCCCCGAGGGCTACAAGATCATGGTCGTCGGCACCGTCCAGGAAGAGGACTGCGACGGCATGTGCTGGCAGTACATCTACAACAAGGATGGCATTAAGCCCGAGTTCGTCATTTCCACCGAGCCCACCGACGGCGGCATTTATCGCGGTCACCGCGGCCGCATGGAGATCCGCGTCGACGTTCACGGCACCTCCTGCCACGGCTCCGCTCCCGATCGCGGCGACAACGCCATTTACAAGATGGCCGACATCATCGCCGACGTCCGCGCCCTCAACAACAACGGCTGCGACGAGTCGACCGACATCAAGGGCCTCGTCAAGATGCTCGACCCCAAGTACAACCCCGAGCACTTTGAGGATGCCCGTTTCCTGGGCCGCGGCACCTGCACCGTCAGTCAGATCTTCTACACCAGCCCCAGTCGCTGCGCTGTCGCTGACTCCTGCGCCATCTCCATCGACCGTCGTATGACCGCCGGTGAGACCTGGGAGTCCTGCCTGGACGAGATCCGCAACCTTCCGGCCGCCAAGAAGTACGGCGACGACGTGAAGGTCTCCATGTACATGTATGACCGTCCGTCCTGGACCGGCGAGGTCTACGAGACCGAGGCTTACTTCCCCACGTGGATCAACAAGGAGACCGCTCCGCACGTTAAGGCCCTCGTCGACGCCCACAAGGCCATGTTTGGTGACGAGCGCATCGGCTGCGAGCCCAGCATGGACAAGCGCACTGGTCGTCCGCTGTGCGACAAGTGGACCTTCTCCACGAACTGCGTCTCCATCCAAGGCCGCTACGGCATCCCCTGCGTGGGCTTTGGCCCGGGTGCCGAGTCTCAGGCTCACGCCCCCAACGAGGTCACCTACAAGGATGACCTGGTCACCGCTGCCGCCATGTACGTGGCTGCCCTGAACCTCTACGATCCGAGCCAGGCCGATGGCGACGCCACCGTGTTCCGCGCCGGTCTGACCAACAACAAGATCGATTAGTCCCATTCCTCGATTTTGTTGAGCCGGGGGCCGCTCGTGTCCCCGGCGCCCCCTGTTGACTTGGGGCCCGTGGTCGTTATATCCCATGCTTCCTCAACGGTGGCGGGTCCTCGTCATAGTGCTCGGCATGTTCTAGCCACACGCGCATGCCGGAGCACATCCACTCATTGCGATCGTTTCATCTTTTCGAAAGGACATTTCCATGGACGCTAAGTTTACCGAGCTCGTCGAGCAGCTGAACGGCCTCGATTTTAAGGGCATGTACGGCAGCGACTTCCTGCACACCTGGGATAAGACCACCGATGAGCTCAAGGCACTCTACATCGTCGCCGACGCCCTGCGCCAGCTGCGCGAGAACAACGTCTCTCCCAAGATCTTCGACTCGGGCCTGGCCGTCTCGCTGTTCCGCGACAACTCCACCCGTACGCGCTTCTCCTTCTCTAAGGCCGCCAACCTGCTGGGCCTTGAGCTGCAGGACCTGGACGAGAAGAAGTCCCAGATCGCTCACGGCGAGACCGTCCGCGAGACCGCTACCATGATCTCCTTCATGGCCGACGTCATCGGCATCCGCGACGACATGTACATCGGCAAGGGCGACGCCTACATGGCCGAGGTCTCCGAGTCTGTCCAGCAGGCCTACGAGGACGGCGTTTTGGATCACCGTCCCACGCTCATCTCCCTGCAGTCCGATTCCGACCACCCCACGCAGTCCTCTGCCGACATGCTCTACCTCATCAACGAGTTTGGCGGCCTTGAGAACCTCAAGGGCAAGAAGGTTGCCGTCACCTGGGCCTATTCGCCCTCTTACGGCAAACCGCTGTCCTGCCCGCAGTCGCTGATCAGCCTGCTGCCCCGCTTTGGCATGGACGTCACCCTGGCCCATCCCGAGGGCTACGACCTCATGTCCGAGGTCGTCGAGCGCGCCAAGGGCTATGCCGCCGAGTCCGGCACCACCTTTAAGCAGGTCAACACCATGGCCGAGGCCTTCGAGGGCGCCGACATCGTGATCCCCAAGAGCTGGGCTCCGTTTGCCGCCATGGAGAAGCGTACCAACCTGTACGCCGAGGGCGACGACGCCGGCATCGCGGCGCTCGAGAAGGAGCTGCTCGCCCAGAACGCCACTCATCAGGATTGGTGCTCCACGACCGAGCTCATGGAGAAGACCGCCAACGGCCAGGACACCATCTTTATGCACCCGCTGCCCGCCGACATCTCCGGTGTCTCTTGCGAGCACGGCGAGGTCAACGCCGACGTCTTCGATATGCACCGCGTGGGCATGTACAAGGAGGCCAGCTACAAGCCGTACGCCATCGCAGCCATGATGTTCCTGCAGAAGGTTGCCGATCCTGCCGCTGCCCTCAAGGCTCTCGACGAGCGCAATACCGCCCGTTGGTTCCAGGCCTAAAGCCGGGTTGAGGTAAACCATGTAGAGGGGGCGCTCTGCCAACCGGCGGGGTGCCCCCTTTTTTGCATCGTGGGCGTGCGGGATAAGCGCTTTCGATGTGGATGCCCCGTGGCGCGAGTTATGGGTACGATGGCTTCAGGGGAGGTGTCGCCATGAAACTTGGTTGCGTCATTATGGCCTCGGGCGAGGGCAAGCGGTTTGGCTCCAACAAGATGCTCGCCGATATCTATGGCAAGCCGCTGATTGCCCGGACTATCGATTCGGTTCCCCGGAGCTTTGACGTCGTGGTTTCGACGCGTTGGCCCGAGGTCGCCCAGATTTGCGAGGACAAGCATTGCCCGTGTGTGCTGCATGATGGCGAACTGCGCAGCGAAAGCGTCCGTGCGGGCCTTTCGTGGGGAGTCGAACGCAACTGGAAAGGTTGCCTCTTTTTGCCGGGCGACCAGCCAGTCGTGAGTTCGGATTCTTTTGAGGCTATGGTTCGTGCATTTGACGAGCTTGGCCGCAAGCATCCGGTGCGTCTTGCGTGCAACGGTGAGCCTTCGAGCCCGGTGCTCTTTCCGGCGGAACTGTTCGATGCACTTATGTGTCTTGAGGGCAAGGACGGCGGGGGCTCGATTCTCAAGGACCGTACCGATGTGATGCTGGTCGAAGCGCGCGCCTATGAGCTGTGGGATGTCGATACCGCCGAGGGACAGCGACGCATAACGGAGCATATCGCGGCCTGCTCGTATTTTGATCGCGTGGCCAACTGCATCAATCAATAAGGAGCAATTATGATCATCATCAAAAACGGCGCGCTCGTGACGCCACAGGGGCTTCGCCGCGCCGATCTTGCCATGGAGGGCGATAAGATTGTGCGGATCGCCGCGGCGATTGAGCCGGCCGAGGGCGATACCGTCGAGGATGCCGCGGGCTGCTGGGTGTTCCCCGGCTTTATCGACGGCCACACGCACATGCAGTGCTGGACCGGCATGGATTGGACAGCCGATAGCTTTGAGACCGGCACGCGCGCGGCTGCCTGCGGCGGCACAACGACCATTGTGGACTACGCGACGGCCGATCGCGGCGTGACCATGCCCGATGCCTTGGCCGAGTGGCATCGCCGCGCCGACGGAACCTGCACGGCCAACTACGCCTTTCATATGGCACTCGCCGAGTGGAACGAGCGCAACCGCGCTGATCTTTCGGCCATGCGCGAGGCAGGCGTATCGTCGTTCAAGACCTACTTTGCCTACGATCATCTGCGCTTGGACGATGCCGAGACACTCGAGGTGCTCGAGGAGCTCAAGCGTATTGGCGGCATACTGTGCGTGCATTGCGAGAACGGCACGCTGGTGAATGAGCTGCAGAAGCGCGTGTTTGAGCAGGGTATCCACGGGCCCGAGGGCCATGCGCTCAGCCGTCCGGATGTGTGCGAGGCCGAGGCAGTGAGCCGTCTGCTATATCTGGCACACCTGGCCGGCGACGCACCGGTCAACGTGGTGCACCTTTCGACCAAGCTGGGGCTCGAGGCCATCCGTGCCGCCAAGGCGCGCGGGCAGAAGAATATCTATGTCGAGACCTGCCCTCAGTATCTGATGCTCGACGATACGTGCTACCTGGAGCAGGGCGAGGACGGCTTTGCGGGCGCCAAGTATGTGATGAGCCCGCCGCTGCGCCATGCGGGTGACCGTGCGGCACTGCGCGAGGCGCTTGTGACCGGCGAGATCGATACGATTGCCACCGACCACTGCAGCTTTAACCTGCATGGGCAAAAGGACCGCGGGCGCGACGACTTCCGCGCGATTCCCAACGGCGGGCCCGGTGTGGAGCATCGCCCCGTTGCGATCGCTACGAGCTTTGAGGGACAGCTGGGTCCTGAGGATCTGTGCCGCTTGATGAGCGAGAACCCGGCGCGCGTCTTTGGCATGTATCCGCGCAAGGGCTGTCTTGCTGAGGGCTCCGATGCCGACGTGTGCGTGTGGGATCCCAAGGCGCGCTGGACGATCGGTGCCGCGACGCAGCATCAGGCCGTGGACTACACGCCGCTCGAGGGCTTTGAGGCGCACGGCCGTGCCAAGGCTGTGTTTGTGAACGGCGTGCTGGCCGCGCGCGACGGCGAGCCCACCGGAGCCCAGCCCGGCCGCTACGTCCCCCGCTAACAGGAAAACCACCGGATTCTCCTCCGCAGTTGCGGTGAAATAGTTCCTGTTTAGCCGCCAAATAGGCCGTTTCAGGAACTATTCCACCGCAACTTATAGGCCTGCTGGGGCAGTGCCAGCTACTTGAGGTTGGTGGCGACGATGGGGCGGCCGAGGGCAGTCTCAAAGCGGTCGGCCATAGCCGGGTCGCTGAGCGTGTCGACTTGGTTGAGCATGACTCGTGCGGTGCAGAGTCCCAGCATCTGCATCTCGGCATTGAGCACCTGGGCGACGCGCTCGGGCGTGGCGATGTCGGTAGGCTCGCAGCCGCAGCGCTCGCAGAAGAGCTCGGGGCGGTGGACAACCTCGGCGACGGGCTTGCCCAGCCCCGAGGCGCCGACGACCCAGACAACGTTTGCCGTGGCGGCGGGAATTACCGGCTCCCAGGCGGCATGCGCCTTGAGCGGGAGTCGCTTGCTGCCATCTGCCTCGGCCAACACATAGTTAAAGCGCCGTGCCAGCTCGCCGAGCGGCTCGGCGGGGGCGGAGAGCTTGCCTGTCTCCGGGTCCAAGACGCCTGCCTGGCAGATGCTTCCGTGCACAAGGCCCGTGCAGGCCTCGCAGGTGCAACCGGGGACATGCGCGGCGCCCGGCTTCCAAGGCGCGGCGTCCAGGCGACGATTCGACCCGTCCCATGGCACGCCGGCGACGGGAAACATATGCGTGGTGGTGCAGAGGAGCACGCGGCCGCCAGCGCGCATGAGCTCAAGACCCAGCGTCTTCAGCAACGTCGACTTGCCGCCGCTGCCGATAATCGCGGTAATGCCTGGCTCGATCCTGAGCGCCGAGACAAGATTGCCGCTAACCGTTTCCATCTGTTCACCGCCGTATAATACTGTGATAATAAATAATCATCAGAGTAGCGGTCGAACCGCTTTTGCTCTGCTCAAACCGTAGCACAGGGAGGTGCCCCGGGAATGCTCGTTTATGTTCGCGGCGCCGGCGATATCGCCACGGG
>CAJMNP010000041.1 GCA_905214895.1 uncultured bacterium
CTTCCGCAAGCATCGCTTACTCCTCCTCGGGGTACACGACTCCCCAATCGGCGCGAAGCTTGGTCATAAGCTCCATAACATCAGAAGCATAATCCAGAAGCTCGCGCTTGGAGTCGTCGCCGGCAACGGCCTTCTCAAGATCGGCCATCTCATAACACAGGGCGTAAGCCTCGGTGCCTGCGTGGACCTCCTCGCGGTGGCCGTCCGCAGTCCACACGATGGTCGCGTGATCGGCACGCGGATATTCGTTGACCTCGATGTAGCACTTGTCAAAGCTGATGACCGAGCGCTTGGGCTGCTTGGAGTGAAGCGTAAGGCTCACGACGCCCAGCTGCTGCTCGGCATTGCGGCAGACGATGCCGCCCGCAACATCGACTCCAGTCTCGCAGGTGTTGCCTAGAGACACGACCTCGGCGGGCTGGCTCGCCATAAACAGGCGCATGACGGACAGGGCATACACACCAATATCGAGCATGGCACCGCCGGCAAGGTTGCGATTGTAGAAACGGTTGGTCAGGTCGCCGTACTCCTTGTAGCTACCAAAGTTGAGCTGAGCGAGGTTCATGCGGCCGAACTCGCCGGCATCCATGCGGCGACGCAGCTCTTGATACAAGGGCATGTGGAGCACCGTGGTAGCGTCCATAAGGACCACGTTGTGCTCGACGGCAATGGCACGGGCCTCATCGAGTTCAGCGGAATTGAGGGTAATGGCCTTCTCGCAGAGCACGTGCTTGCCGGCTGCCAGGGCAGCGCGCAGATAGGTGATATGAGTGTTGTGCGGGGTAGTGATGTAGACGGCGTCGATGCCAGGATCGGCGTAGAGGTCCTCAACCGTGTCGTAGACCTTCTCGATGCCATACTGCTCGGCAAAAGCCTGAGCCTTGGACGGCGTACGGTTGGCGACGCCCGCAAGCTTGCGACCGGCAAGAGCAAGGGACTGAGCCATCTGGTTGGCGATAACGCCGCAACCGATGACGGCCCAATGGAGCTCGGGAGCCGTAAAAATATCGTCGGGGAACGGCTTGTCCTGGACCGAAGCGAACGCTGCTTTGGCGGCTGCCGCGGCGTCGAGCGGAGCCTGCTTAGAATCTGCCATCATGTGCCTCCTGTGTCATAGAACGTCTTGCATTTCTGACAGCTCTATATTCGCACAAACACGCGCGTCTGTGCGCGTTTTTGCGTATCTCACCGCTAAACGGTCATTATTTCCCCGTAAACGGCGCACATATACGCATAGGTGCGTAATTAAACGCAATCTAACGCGCATAAACGCGCACACAAGCAATTTATACAGCTCGACCCGCTCATTTATGCCTACCCAGTTAGGGTACTCATTTAAGTCTGTCCCCAATAAGTGCAATCACTCATGTAAGTCTGTCCCCAATGAGTGGGAGCAATCAGAGACTCTTTGCGAGGGAGGCCGGACGTGGCCTTCCTCGTTTTATTCATGGACTTTAGTCCGTGCCGTGCGGCACGCGCGGCATAGAAAGCCACCCGCTCAGCGGGTGGAGGCCAATTTCCGCTACGCGACAAAAACCTTCCCCCTAGCATGAGGATTGTTCAGGCCATCATACTAAGGGGAAGGTGATTGCTGTGGCCCAGAAAGCCAACAGCCTCGCGCACACGAAATGGCTGTGCAAGTACCGCATCGCACCGAGGTCAAGCTCATCGCCGCCATCGTCGAGAAGCACCCCAAAGTGCGCTTTGCCGTGAGCTGCACCTCGGCCCACGCCGACCTCTACGACCGCATGGAGCAGGCCCTGTGCGAGCGCGTGGCCAACGCGGTGGAGGTCGTCCGCTCCGACATCAGCCCCGCGCTTCTTGTCCACACCGGTCCAAACCTCGTGGGTGTGGCGGTCCAGGGACTCTAGCGGAGGCGGGGCGTCCTGCCCAAAAACAAATGCAAAAGACGAGCACTTCTTGCCGCTCAATTGGCAAGAAGCGCTCGTCTTTTCTTAACGCGTTGTATGGCGGAGAGAGCGCAAGTTACGCGAGCGCCCTTCTTGCCAGCTCGGCCGCGCCGAGGATTCCTTGGTCGCCGCCGCAGCCCGGGGCGCAGATGTAGCTCTCCATGTCCTTAAGCTCGGCGGTCTGGATGTAGCCACCCAGATATTCGAGGGTCTTCTTGCGGACGATGCCGTAGAGCTGCTCCTGGTGCATCACGCCGCCGCCGAGGACGATGCGGCGAGGCGAGTACATGAGCACGAGGTTCGCGCACATCTGCCCCAGATAATCCCCTTCGAGCGCCCACACCTCATCGTTGTCCGCGAGCTCGGCCGCGGGCTTTCCCCAGCGCGCGGCGATGGCGGGGCCGGAGGCGAGGCCCTCGAGACAGCTCGCGTGGCTCGGGCAGACGCAGCGTCCCTCCTCGGTGGGACGGGTCCTTACCAGCATGTGGCCGGCCTCGGGGTGCAGCATGCCGTGAAGGAGCCTGCCCGCGCACATGACGCCCGCGCCCACGCCGGTGCCGATGGTCACGTAGACGGCGTCCTCGAGCCCCTTGCAGCAGCCGAAGACCACTTCGCCGAGGCAGGCAACGTTAACGTCCGTGTCGTAGGCCACCGGAATCCCGAGGTCGTCGGCGAACGCGGCGCGAAGACCATGGCCTCGCCACGCGAGCTTGGGCGTCTGGAGGATGGAGCCGTAGCGCTCGTCGTTGGGGTCGACGCAGGTCGGGCCGAAGGCGCCGATGCCCAACGCGTCCACATCGCGGGCGGTGAACCACTCGATCATCTGCGGGACGGTCTCGGCGGGCGTAAGCGTCGGGGTCTCCATACGGTCGAGGACCTCGCCGTCGCCGGACACCACGGCACAGACCATCTTGGTCCCGCCGGCTTCGAGGGCGCCGAGCCTCATTTGCTTTTCGCTCATGTGATCCTCCTTACAAAGGGACGCCCGCAGTCATGGTCAACCGCGGGCGCCCATAACGTTGGCTTGTTTCGAGGCGACCCTACCTGGGCACGCGGTCCTGCCTCGCGGCAAACGGGGCGAGCACGGCGTGCGGCTCGCTTTGGTACCAGTAGGCGACGGTGGAGATGTCGTCCTCGCGCTCGTAGAGCTTGATGTCGTCGTTGCCGAGGTCCTGGAACGTCACGCGCAGGTCCTCCTTGAACGAGATCGGGTCGGGAAGGTGCCACCTGTAGAGGCCGTGCCTGGGCAGCGCGTCGTCGTTGGTCGCGAGCATCGGATTCGGGTTCGGCTTGCCCGCGCTGAAGCGGTCGCGCGTGGCGTCGCGCGTCGAGCGGTACGGGTAGCCGGCGAACAGCGTGTTGAAGCACTGCGCCTCGGGCAGCGCGTGGGGCGGCCTGTCGAGGAAGGCCCAGGCACCGCCGAAGTAGTCCTCGGCTCCCGTCGAGGTGACCGTGGGGAACTCCTCGTCGCCGTCGAGGAAGAACTTCATCTCGCCCTCGCCCCACCAATAGCGCTCCAGGGCGCACAGGGCCATGTAGGTGCCGACGTAGTAGCCCTTGCCGCGCACGCCGTCGAGCACGGTGTAGTCGACGCCCCTGCGGGTGCTGCGCTCGCGGTTAAAGCGGGCGTGGAAGTACATGGCGTCGTCCGGCACGTCGGTGAGCGCGTAGTTGAACGTGTAGAAGATGTACTTAATGAACCCGGGGTGCTCGCTCGTAAGCGTGACCTTGGCGTGCTTCCTGAAGGGCATCTCGAAGTAGCAGTTCATGCCGCCCGTCGGGTTCACGCAGATGGGCATCGAGTTGACGATGGCGCGCTCACCGAAGCCGTTGCAGAAGAAGTCGCCGACAGGGCACTCGACCGAGGGGGTCTCCTCGTCGTCCCAGTAGAAGCGCAGCACGAGGTCACGCATGACGAAGCTGCCAGCGGCGGTCTTGTCGGGGACGGTCATCCAGATGTGGCGGATGATGCCGGGGCCCTCGATGTCCGCGAGCGTGATGGTCTCGCCGGACTCAAGGGGCACGCAGCACGAGCCCTTGCGGCCGACGCCGAGGTGGCTGGCCGACATGGCGGCGCGGCCCTTCTCGCCCGTGATGTTCTCGGGGGTGATGGCGCGGCTTTCCTCACCGCCGTGCATCCACACGTCCTTAAGGAACTCTCTCATCGTCGACCTCCTCTATTCGTCGTCGTCGCACTCGGCGGAACTGGCACCGTTCACGTAGATGATCTGCTGGCGCGCCTCGTTGACGAGGGCGTCGAAGTCGAGTTTCTCGTCGGGGCGCGCGAGCGCGACCGTCATGGCGAGCGGGAGGTTGACACCCGCGATCACGTGGATCCGGTCGGAGGCGAAGCGGGAAAAGCGCTGGTTCACGCTGCCGCCGTACGCGTCGGTGAGGACGACGACCTCGTCAGTGCCCGAAAGAGCCGCCTCGACCGCCGCGTCGAGCCCCTCGCCGTTGTCGTTCACGTAGGCGCACACGGCGTTGACGGCGTCGCCCTTACCCGTAAGGAACTCGAGGGTGTCCTTGAAGCCCTGGGCGAGAAGGGAATGGCTCGCCACAACTATCTTTCTCATTGATTCACCAATCTCTTGGGTCGAAGCTAGGCGAGGATGCCGGCGGCGGAGGCGACCATCGCGAGGACGATCACCACGAGGATGAGGGCCGTCATGCTCGCGTTCTTCTTGGTAAGAAGGTAATACGCGCTTCCCGTGATGGCGGCGGGGATCATGGCAGGCAGGATCTTGTCGAGCAGCGGCTGAATCTCCATCGCGACGTCGCCGAAGCTGAAGCTAATCGGGCAGGTGACGCCGATGACCGAGGCGATGAGGCAGCCGACCACGGTGAGGCCGAGCACGGAGGCGGCGGCAGTGAGGTTGGGAAGCTTCTCGCTGAAGTCGGTGACGAGCTTCACGCCCTGCTTGTAGCCGAACTCGAGGGCGTGCATGCGGACCCAGAAGATGGCCAGGATGAGCGCGAACCAGATGCCGGCTCCCACGGGGTTGCCCTCGATGGCCATGTAGGCGGCGATGGAGCCCATGATGGTCGGGATCATGGTCATGAGCAGGGAGTCGCCGACGCCGGCGAGCGGTCCCATGGTGCCGATCTTCAGGTCTTGGACGGCGTCCGCCGCCGCTAGGCCGTCGCGCTCCTCCATGGCCACGCAGGCGCCAAGGATGATGGCGGCGAGCCAAGGCTGGGTGTTGTAGTAGCGGAAGTGGTTGTTGAGCGCTTGCTTATAGTCCTCGTCGTTCGTGTAGATCTTCCTCAGGACCGGCGAGAGGGCGTAGGCGACTGAGGCGCCCTGCTGGGTCTGGTAGTTGAAGGTGCACACGCTCATGAGCCAGCGCCAGTTCGCGTTGCGCAGGTCCTTCTTGGTGACCTTGTAGCCGGAGGGCTTGCCCTCGGCGACGTCGGTGATGTTCTCGTTTTCCATGGTTACTCATCCTCTCCGATGAAGGCGTCTGCGGAAGCGTGGGCGGCGAGCTCGGTGTCCCTCTCGGCACGCTGGTAGAACGCAATCGCGAGGGCAACGCCGACGATGGCGGCGCCGATGATGGGCACGTTCAGGAAGGCCGAGAGGAAGAAGCCGGCGAGCAGGTACTGGAAGTACTTGGCGGTTGGCATGTAGCGGAGCAGCATGGCGATACCGACGGCCGGGAGCATCTTGCCGGCGAGGGTGAGGCCGGAGAGGAACCACTGGGGCATGACCTCGAGGAGCCAGTTGACGGCGGGCTGGCCGAGCGTCACGGAGACAAAGACGGGCAGGGCGGCGCACAGGCCGAAGAGCGCGGGGCAGACCCACAGGATGGCGTTCATCTGATTGAACTTACCCTCGTTGCAGAACTTCTGGGACTTCTCGACGACAAAGCCGTTGAGGATCTTGGCGACGACGTCGAGCTGGATGCCGAGCATGCCGACCGGCAGGCCGATGGCGAGGCCCGTGTCGGAGCCCAGGGTCACGCCGTAGGCGGTGGCGATGATGGCCATCGTGCCGTAGTCGGGAATGGAGGAGCCGCCGAAGCCCGCGACGCCGAGCTGCATGAGCTGAATGGTGCCGCCGATGACAAGGCCGGTCTTCCAGTCGCCCATGACGACTCCGGTGATGAGGCCCCAGAAAACGGCGTAATTGACGAAGATCATCGGGATGCCGTAGTAGTCCACGTGCTTGATGAAGGCCAGCAGGGTCAAAAGGACGACCTGCAGGATAGTGAAGTTGACCATATTTCCCCCTTAGATGAGGTCTGCGACGGAGACGGGCTTGTCGGCGGGCACGAACTGGGCCGTCACCTTGACGCCACGGGCGATGAGCGCCTTGTAGCTCTGGACGTTCTCGGCGGAGGCGTAGGCGCGCTGGGTGAGCTGGATGCCGTCCTCCTTGACGAGCGAGCCGCCGACGACCAGCGACGGGAGCTCGACGCCCGACTCGACCAGGCGAAGCATCGTCTCGGGCTCCTTGGCGATGACGAAGACCTTCTCGCGGTCGTACTTGCCCGCGGCGAAGTTCTTGAGCGCGGTCTGCTCGGAGATGATCGAAACGGCCATGCCCGCGGGGCGCGCCATCCTCATGGTGGACTTCAGGACCTCGTCGCCGGCGACCTTGTCGTCGATGACCATGACTCGGGTCGCGCCCGACACCGGGGCCCACTGCGTCACGATGATGCCGTGAAGCAGGCGATTGTCGATTCGTGCCATAACAACGCTCATGTTTGCTCCTATCAAATGAAGTTTTGCGTTCGGTACTGCCTCGGCGCTATCCGGATTCGCGCCGGGCAAGGGGTTATCGGATTATTGAGGACGCGCGGTCAGCTTGCGGCGGCGCGGGGAAGGTCACTCGTCGAGCAGGAGGTCCGAGGAGCCGAGGCGCTCTTCTCGCGCCGGGGCGGCGCTCACGCTTATGTAGTCGAAGACATATGCGATCTCGCTTACGGGAACCTCTACGCGATAGCGCGTCGAGATGCTCGAGAAGCTCTGCCTGAAGGACTCGATGAAATCGGCGCGTTCCTCCTCGAAGCGGTCCTGGCCAACGTAGGTCTCAATGGGGTTTCTGGTAACAAGGCGCTCGACGAGACAGCAGAGGTGAACGTAGAGCCCAATGATGGCGTTGCTGCCGATCTTCTCGCCTGTCCTGCGCTGAAGCTCGTGCACGGCGCTCTCGATCTCATGGAATAGCCGCTCCGGGTCGAGGATGGTGATGGAGCGGATGACGTTCTGCAGCGTCATGTTCGAGAGCAGCTTCTCGTGGAAAGAAGAGAGCTCGGAAGCGTCAAGCCACCTGCCGAACACGGCATCAACCTTAGAGGCGGACGCCGTCGACATGATGTCCTCTGTTAGCGCTAATCTAAAATTGACCACTTTCGCAAACGCATCTCGCCGAATGCG
>CAJMNP010000042.1 GCA_905214895.1 uncultured bacterium
CCAACATGGGCCGCACCCGCGTCGTCGAGCGCATGGGCACCATCAAGAGCGTCCATCCGGCAGTCTTTATCGTCGAGGTCGACGAGCGCCGTGGCCGCAAGTCGCGTCAGTCCTACCAGTATATTGATGTTCTCACCGGCCAGGTCGAGCTGTTCGACCCCGAGAGCGGCGAGCACATTTTTACCCCGCTCGGCAATCAGCTCGAGGAGCACTAGCGGTGACCGATTGGTCCCTGACCCTTTCCGCGCCGGCAAAGATCAACCTCTATCTGGGGGTTCATACCGAGCGTGACGACCGCGGCTACCATAAGGTCGATTCCCTGATGGCAGCCGTCGGTCTTGTCGATACCGTGACGGTTACGCCGGCACAGGCGCTGACCGTCCAGACGATTCCGACATCCGACTTTCCCATGCAAAAGAATACGGCGTATCGTGCTGCGCTCGCTATGGCCGAGCATTATGGTCGTGAAGCCAACGTCTGCATCACGATCGAGAAGTGCATCCCGTTGTGTGCCGGCCTGGGCGGTCCTTCGACGGATGCCGCGGCGGTCATTGTCGCCTTGGCGGAGCTCTGGGGCATTGATCGCGCCGACCCCGCGCTCGACGACATTGCGCGGGGCATTGGTGCTGACGTCCCGTTCTTTTTGCACGCGAGTCCTGCGTTCTACGTAGGTGGGGGAGACGTGCTGGCAACCGAGTACCCCGCACTACCCGCGACACCCGTCGTGCTGGTCAAGCCGCGCGAGGCAAGCGTTTCAACAATTGAAGCCTATCGACGTTTTGACGAGACCCCAGCGCCTGCGGACAAGCCCGGAGCGATCGCATCTGCCCTTCGCTCGGGAGACGCAGAGGCGGCCTACGCGCTCGTCCACAACAACCTGGGAGTCATTTCCGCGCAGATGGAGCCGCGGATTCAAACGGTGCTCGACTGGCTCCGTTCACAGGACGGTACCATTACCGCAAACGTGTGCGGTTCGGGTGCCTGCTCGTTTGCCATTTGCGATACTGCCGCCACGGCAGTCAATCTTGCGGCAGTCGCTCAACAAAACGGCTGGTGGTCCTGCGCGACGGAGCTCATTCCCAACACGGTTCGCGTCGAAGTGCCAAAGAAGTAAAAATTTCTCTAGCACACGACGGAAATCTTTGTTACTATAGTCGAGCTAACGGGTTGTGGCTCAGTTTGGTAGAGCACTGCGTTCGGGACGCAGGGGTCGCTGGTTCAAATCCAGTCAACCCGACCAGAGCATGAGGAGGGACCGCTTCTTGCGGTCCCTTTTTTTAGCTATTGTTGTGATACCGCGATACCCGCGGTATACTCATTCGAGCTTGTCTCGCTGTATTGTGGAGGTCTACATGTTTGGACTGAGGGCTCCTGAGCTCATCATTATTCTCGTCGTTGTCCTGATTATCTTCGGGCCCAAGAACCTGCCGAAGCTCGGCAAGTCCCTCGGCTCTACCGTCAAGAATATCCGCGAGGGTATGGAGGGCGACGATAAGGCCGAGACCAAGCAGGCCGAGGAGGTCGTGGTCGAGCAGTCCGAGGAGGACAAGGAGATCGCTGAGCTCGAGGCCAAGCTCGCTGCTGCCAAGAAGAAGCAGGCAGAGGACAGCGACGCGGACGCAGAGTAGTCCCATCCCTTTGGGGTGAGCACCTGACCGGCTTGCCCGCAGGCTAGCCGGTCTTTTTCGTTTTGTTGACAGTTGATTGTTTGATCAGAGTTGGGGAGATATCCGTATGGACGCAAGCCAGATCGTACTGACCGCTGAGGGCCGCCAGAAGCTCGTCGAGGAGCTCGCTTGGCGTGAGGGTGATTACGCCAAGGAGATCGTCGAGGACATCAAGGAAGCCCGCGCGTTCGGCGACCTTTCGGAGAACTCCGAGTACGATGCCGCTAAGGACAAGCAGGCCCAGAACGCCGCTCGTATTGCCGAGATCCAGGCCATCCTCGCCAACGCTCAGGTTGCTGCCACCACGGGCGATCTGACCGTCTCCATCGGTTCCACCGTTTCTCTGATTGATCCCAACGGTGAGGTCATGGAAGTCACGCTTGTCGGTACCACCGAGACCAACTCGCTCGAGCACAAGATCTCCAACGAGTCTCCGGTCGGTCACGCCATCATCGGTCACGGCGAGGGCGATTCCGTCGAGGTCGTTACGCCTTCCGGCAAGACTCGCGTCTACACCATCGCCAAGATCGCACGCTAGACCACGGTCCCGCGTAAAGGTATGTTTTCGCTCCCTGGGACCGAATCCTGGGGAGCGTTTTAGTTTGAGGAGCTAACTTATGGCAGAGAACCAGAACGCCGCCGATCAGGCATCGACGCTCAACGACGAGCGCGCCACCCGCCTGGCCAAGCGCGCCGCCCTGTTCGAGGCGGGCCAGAACCCCTATCCCGAGCACTCTGAGCTTGAGGACTACGTCGCCGATATCGAGGCTAAGTACGCCGAGCTTGCCGATGGCGAGGACACCGAGGACGTCGTGAAGATCGCCGGCCGCGTGGTCGCCAAGCGCGGTCAGGGCAAGATCATGTTCATCGTCGTGCGCGATGCGACTGCCGAGATTCAGCTGTTCTGCCGCATCAACGACATGGACGAGGCTGCCTGGAATACGCTCAAGTCCCTCGACCTGGGCGATATCTTGGGCGTGACCGGCGTGGTCGTGCGCACCCAGCGCGGCCAGCTTTCCGTTGCCCCTAAGAGCGCGACCCTGCTTGCCAAGGCCGTTCGTCCGCTGCCCGAGAAGTTCCACGGTCTTTCCGACAAGGAGACCCGCTATCGCCAGCGCTATGTCGACCTGATCGCCAACGACGACGTTCGCGAGACCTTCCGTAAGCGTTCGCAGATTCTCTCCACCTTCCGTCGCTTTATGGAGTCCGACGGCTACATGGAGGTCGAGACCCCCATCCTGCAGACCATCCAGGGCGGCGCTACTGCTAAGCCGTTCATTACCCACTTCAACGCGCTCGATCAGGAGTGCTACCTGCGTATTGCCACCGAGCTGCACCTCAAGCGCTGCATTGTCGGTGGTTTTGAGCGCGTGTTCGAGATCGGCCGCATCTTCCGTAACGAGGGCATGGACCTTACCCACAACCCCGAGTTCACCACGATGGAGGCCTACCGTGCCTTCTCCGACCTCGAGGGCATGAAGGCGCTCGCCCAGGGTGTCATCAAGGCTGCCAACAAGGCCATCGGCAACCCCGAGGTCATCGAGTACCAGGGCCAGACCATCGACCTTTCTGGTGAGTGGGCCAGCCGTCCCATGACCGACATCGTCTCCGACGTGCTCGGCAAGCAGGTCACCATCGATACTCCGGTCGAGGAGCTTGCTGCCGCCGCGCGCGAGAAGGGCCTGGAGATTAAGCCCGAGTGGACCGCCGGCAAGATTATCGCCGAGATCTACGATGAGCTGGGCGAAGACACCATCGTCAACCCCACGTTCGTGTGCGATTACCCCATCGAGGTCAGCCCGCTTGCCAAGCGCTTTGAGGACGACCCGCGCCTGACGCACCGCTTTGAGCTGGTTATTGCCGGCCACGAGTACGCCAACGCATTCTCCGAGCTCAACGACCCGGTCGACCAGGCCGAGCGCTTTGCTGCCCAGATGGCCGAGAAGGCCGGCGGCGACGATGAGGCCATGGAGTATGACGAGGACTACGTGCGCGCCCTCGAGTACGGTATGCCTCCCGCGGGCGGCATCGGCATCGGCATCGACCGCGTGGTCATGCTGCTCACCAACCAGGCTTCCATCCGCGACGTGCTGCTGTTCCCGCACATGAAGCCCGAGAAGGGTTTCCAGTCCGGTGCCGCTGCCGCCAAGGCTGCAGAGGCCGGCAACGCCGCGAGCCCGTTCGTTACGTCGCTTAAGCCCACGCTCGATTACTCCAAGATCGCCGTTGAGCCGCTGTTTGAGGAGTTCGTCGACTTTGATACCTTCTCCAAGAGCGATTTCCGCGCTGTGAAGGTCAAGGCATGCGAGGCCGTCAAGAAGTCCAAGAAGCTGCTGAACTTTACGCTCGATGACGGTACCGGTACCGACCGCACCATCCTCTCCGGTATTCACGCTTATTACGAGCCCGAGGACCTGGTCGGCAAGACCTTGCTCGCCATCACCAACCTGCCTCCGCGCAAGATGATGGGTATTCCCAGCTGCGGCATGCTCATCAGCGCTGTCCACGAGGAGGAGGGCGAGGAGCGCCTCAACCTGATCCAGCTCGACGCCTCCATCCCCGCCGGCGCAAAGATGTACTAACTAGTTACGCGGTTCTACGAACCGCGTAACGGCTCGACGCTGCGCGGGCCGCATTTGGACAATCTGACGTTCAACTTCAAGGGCGCGACCAGAAGGTCAGCGCCCTTTCGTTTCACGTCACCTTGCCTCAAATGCGACCCGCTCGCTGACGTTGCCAATACATCGATGTAGTCATTGGGGACGTTCTTAAACGACTGCCCAACGGATATTGCGCACATGGCTCGCATGACAGTCGTCTCTTTTATGTTTCCTTTAGCCGTTGCTGCCTAGGATGGGGGTTAGTCGACAGGAAGGGAGCACCGGGATGGACGACGCGAGCGAGCGTGCAATCGAAGAGGACATGCTCGATCAGTTCAACTACTTTGATGATGAGGACGAGGAATTGATCGACCGTCGCGAGCCGGCGGCGCTCGATACTTTCGACCTTATTGATGAAGAGCCCGACGAGGACGAGGTCGGATCAGCGGAGCCCCCACAGCCTTCGCGCCTTGACTCGCTGCTTTCGAGAGCCCCCATGCACCACGGCGTTCGTGCCGGCGCGCTCCATATGAAAACTGACTGGCACCAGATCGTGACGGCAGGCGATGAGCTTGCCGTCGATGCGCCACTCACCGATAAGTCATCCATCATCTGCCGCACCGGCATGCTTATGCTCGCAAGCGGAACAGGTGCCTGGCGCGTGCGCGATACCATGAATCGTGTTGCTGCCGTACTCGGCGTCACGATTCACGTCGACCTGAGTCTTCTGTCGTTTGAGTGCACTTGCATCGAAGATGGCCACTGCTTTAACGAGGTTGTCAGCCTGCCCACAACGGGAGTCAATACCCATCGCATTTGGATGATGGAGAGTTTCCTCAAGGAAATCGAGACCTATGGTCGTCGCTTCACGGTACACGAGTATCACGAGATGCTCAGGACCGTTGAGAGCTCAAAGCCTGATTACTCTCCCTGGCAACAGGGCCTTGCGGCAGCCTGTGCTTGCGGCGCCTTCGTCTTTTTGCTCGGCGGCGGCCCTATCGAGATGGCCTGCGCATTCGTAGGCGCTGGTGTCGGCAACTTTGCTCGCTCCCATATTCTCAAGCAGGGTCTTGGCCAGTTTAGCGCGCTGACGACGGGCGTTGCGCTCGCTTGCGTTTCGTATCTGCTGGCATTGCTCGGCCTTGGCCAGGTCGTACCGGGGGCAATGTCGCACCAAGAAGGCTATATCGGCGCCATGCTCTTTGTGATTCCCGGCTTTCCCCTCATTACGGCAGGCCTCGACATCGCTAAGCTCGATATGCGAAGCGGCATTGAACGTCTTTCGTATGCTGTGTCGATTATTGTGATGGCGACCCTCGTAGGTTGGATGGTTGCCGAATGTGTGGGGCTGGCACCGGATGATTTTGCCCCGCTCGGCCTTTCGCCGCTTGCTCTTACGCTCCTGCGCGTGGTGATGAGCTTCGTTGGCGTATTCGGCTTCTCGGTGATGTTCAACAGCCCGGTAAAGATGGCCGCGGCAGCTGGGCTGATCGGCGCCGTGTCCAATACCTTGCGCCTTACGCTCGTCGATGCGCCGACGATGCTTCCCTTCCTGGGCCTCAGCGCGGGAATGCCTCCCGAGGCGGCAGCGTTTATCGGCGCGCTGGTATCGGGGCTGCTGGCAAGCTTGGCCGAAGTCAAGCTCACCTACCCACGTATCGCCCTCACGGTGCCATCAATTGTCATTATGGTGCCGGGCCTGTATCTGTATCGCTCGATGTACTACATGTGCACCTTCGATACGGTCAATATGCTCGGTTGGTTTGTGCGTGCAGTGCTCATCGTGGCGTTTTTGCCCGTTGGTCTGGGTGTGGCACGTACACTCACCGACCCTCGCTGGCGCCACACCAGCTAATTGGTGCAAGGAGGACAGGTCACTTTGCACCAAATGAGTTGCGGTGAAATAGAGACTGAATTGCTGCTTAAAGGGTCAAAACAGTCCGTATTCCACCGCAACTTATGGGGTCGGGGGATTATTGGTGCCCTGCATCTTCATAAACTCAACGCTTACGAAGCGCGCGCCGTTCGTGTTAGGGTAGTTCCACCACATAAGTAGTCGCAGACGCACGTATCGCGGGCGGGCGAGATGAAGTCCCAACAGCTCCATCTCGCCCGCCCGTTTTTGTTGCGTGGCGTAGCGGCGTAACACAGAAAGGACCATGCCCTTTATGCCTATCAACAAACGAGAGAGCCTGCTGTTCACCTTTATCATGTGCTTTTGCATGGTGCTCTGGATGAGCATCTACAACGTCGCCCTGCAGCATGGGGCCATCAACGGCGAGGTTGTTGCTGCCGCGTGGCTCGGCTTCCCCGTTGCCTACGTTTTTGCCATGTGCTGCGACTGGTTTGTTGCCAGCCCCCTTGCTAAGGGCTTCGCCTTTAAATTCCTGGTCACGCCGGGCAAGAGCTCGCCGCTTGCCATGACGCTCGCCGTCAGCTCCTGCATGGTTGTTCCCATGGTTATCATCATGTCGCTCTACGGCGCGTGCGAAGGCCTGTTCCATATGCCCGGCGGCCCGCTTGCCAATTTGCAGGCGCTGCCGATGATGTGGCTCGTCAACATTCCGCGCAACTTTATCATGGCCCTGCCTTGGAACCTGCTAGTGGCTGGTCCGGTTGCTCGCTTTGTCTTCCGCCGTGCCTTCCCCATGGGAACCGTCTTTGAAGAGCGGCATATGGAGCTCGTGCGCATGCCTGGCGCTCCCGTTGCCGATGCCGTCAATGACGTTGCCGAGAGCATGGACGCCGAGCCTGCCTGCTAGGCAACAGCCTCTAGCCTAGAGCGCCCACCGCACCCGGCGATTCCTTTTTTGTAGACGTTGTCGCGCGGCTACGGGTGGGAAAGGCCCCAACGGTTAACATATACTCCATATGGGTAAAGAGACCAAAGCGCTGCCGCGGG
>CAJMNP010000043.1 GCA_905214895.1 uncultured bacterium
CCGGTCTGGGCCATGGCCTCAAAGACCTCGTGCGCCTGGTTGGAGCTGATGGCATCGGTCGCCAGCAGCTTGGCGAGTGCCGCCACTTGAGCCGGCACGATGCCGGACTCGGCGAGCGACACGCCCGCGCCCTTAAGGTAGGCGATCATCTCGTTCACCAGCAGGTTTGCGACCGTCTGGGCCTCCTTGCCAGCCATACCGGCAGCGGCGGCCTCAAAGAAGTCGGCAAACTCGGGGTCGCCGGCAATCTGCTCGGCGTCGGCCGTCTTAATGCCAAAGTCGGCCTCAAAACGGGCGCGCTTGGCATCGGGCAGCTCGGGAATCTCGCAACGGCAGCGGTCGATAAACTCGTCGTCCAGATCGAACGGCGCCAGGTCGGGATCGGGGAACAGACGATAGTCGTCTGCCGTTTCCTTCACACGCATGACCACGGTGCGCTTGCGGCTGGGCTCCCAGTGGCGGGTCTCCTGATAGATGATGCCGCCCTCCTCGAGCACCTCGGCCTGGCGGCAAATCTCGTAGGCAAGGCCGTCGTGCAGACTCTTAAACGAGTTGAGGTTCTTGAGCTCGGTCTTGGTGCCCAACTTGGTCTCGCCACGGCGACGCAGCGACACGTTGCCGTCGCAGCGCATGGAGCCCTTCTCCATGGAGCAGTCCGAAATGCCCAGCGTCACAAAGATGCGACGGAGCTTCTCCATAAACAGGCGAGCCTCCTCGGGTGTGCGCAGATCGGGCTCAGTCACGAGCTCAATCAAAGGCGTACCGCAGCGATTGTAGTCAACGAGCGACTCGGCCGCGGCGGTAATGCGGCCCTCGGCGCCGCCCACGTGCACCATCTTGGCGGCGTCCTCCTCCATGTGGATGCGCAGGATGCGGATGGGCACCGTGTAGGAACCGTCCTCGCGGCGCTCAGGCATCTGCAGGTTAGATGCATCGTAGCTGGCCAGGTGGCCGGCACGCTGGTTGCCCTCGCGCATGGTCGACGTCATGGACGTGGACAGGCCCTCTGCGTTGGCCGAAGCGCTCGCCAGGCTCTGGGCCTCGGCCTCACCAAACGCGCAATCGGGGCGCTCGGCGGCACCGCGACCGGTCACATCAAGATCCAGGTGGCCGTACATGGCAAAAGCGACCGGACCCTGCGTTGTCTGGAAGTTCTTGGCCATATCGGGATAGAAGTAGTGCTTGCGGTAGAACATCGAGTGGCGCTGAATCTCGCAGTTGGTGGCGAGACCGGCCTTGACGATACTCTCGATGGCGCGCTTATTGGGCACCGGCAGGGCGCCGGGCAGGCCCAGGCACACCGGGCACACGTTGGCGTTGGGCTCGTCATCGTGGCTGAGCTTGCAATTGCAGAACATCTTGGTATCGAGTGCGGTGAGCTCGGTATGGATCTCCAGGCCGATCACGGCCTCCCAATCCTGCAGGACCTCGGAAAGCTCCTTCATTACAGCTCGCCTCCCTTCCCGGCAAAATCGGGCGCGACGGAAAGCGCGGGCGCACCCGTGGCAGCATCGGCAAAGCCGCGCTCCAGGGCGCGGGCAAACGTGAGCAGTTGACGGTCCTTAAACGCCGGACCCACCAGCTGGGCAGAAACGGGCAGATGAGTATCCTCGCCCAGGCCCAGCGGCACCGAGATACCGCCGTTGCCGCAAATGTTGAGCGAGATGGTGTACAGGTCCGAAAGGTACATCTGCGTGGGGTCGCTGATCTCGCCAAACTTAAAGGCCGTGCGCGGCGAGGCGGGCATGAGGATGGTGTCCACCTTGGCATACGCGGCGTCGTAGTCCTGCGTGATGAGCGTGCGGGCCTTTTGCGCGGCGTAGTAGTACTTGTCGTACACGCCCGAGCTCAGCAGGTAGGCGCCGAGCATCTGACGGCGCTTGGCCTCGGCGCCAAAGCCGTGGGCACGCGACAGCGAGCTCTGGTCGGACAGGTTGGCGCAGCCCTCCTCCTGATAGCCGTAGCGAATGCCGTCGAAGCGAGCCAAGTTGGAGAACGCCTCGGCCGGGCCGATGACGTAGTAGGCGGCGATGGCGGCGTCCAGGTGCGGCAGGTCGACCTCGACCAGCTCGGCGCCCTGGTTCTGCAGCTCCTGGGCGGCGCGCTGAACAGCGGCCTTGACCTCGGGCGTCAGGCCCTCGGCCTCCATAAACGCGGGGATGATGCCCACGCGCTTGCCCTCGATGCTGTCGTTGAGATGCTCGGTAAAGTCGACGGCGCAATCCTGGCTCGTGCAGTCGTACGGATCGTGGCCCGCGCCGGTAAGCGCGTTCATGGCCAGCGCGACATCCTCGACCGTGCGGCCAAAGGGGCCCACCTGATCGAGCGACGAGCCAAAGGCAACCACGCCGTAACGGCTCACGGCGCCATACGTGGGTTTAAAGCCCACCACGCCGCAGAGCGCCGCCGGTTGGCGAATGGAGCCGCCGGTATCCGAGCCCAGCGAGAGCGCGACCTCGCCCGCGGCGACGGCTGCAGCGGAGCCGCCCGAGGAGCCGCCGGGCACGCGCTCGGTATCCCAGGGGTTGTTAGTGCGATGGAACGCCGAGCTCTCGGTGGAGCTGCCAAAGGCAAACTCGTCCATGTTGGCCTTGCCCATGGGCAGGCAGCCGGCGTCGAGCATGCGCTGGACGCAGGTGGCGGTGTAGACGCTCTGGTAGTCCTCGAGCATACGGGAAGCGCAGGTGGTGCGCGTGCCCACGAGGTTCATGTTGTCCTTAATGGCCAGCGGCACGCCCGCGAGCGGGGGCAGCGGCTTTCCGGCGGCACGGTCGGCATCCACGCGCGCGGCGGCCTCGAGCGCAAGCTCAGGCGACACCTGTAGGAAGGCCTGGACCCCGCCCTCGCGCGCCTCGATGGCGGCAAGGGAGGCCTGGGCCACCTCGGTAGCGGTAAAGTCGCCGGCGGCAACGCCCGCGGCGATCTGGGCGGCGGTAAGGGAATCGAAGCTCTGCGCCATTACTCGCTCTCCCCCTCTCCCAAAATGGACGGCACGCGGAAGTAGCGGTCGCGTGCGCTGCCGGCGTTTTCGAGCGCAACGCCGAGCGGCAGGTCGCGCTCGGGCTCGCGCAGGTCGTCGCCCATCACGTTGGACAGGCTTCCGATAGGATGGAACGTGGGCTCCACGTCGGGCAAGTCATATTGCAAGACGGGCTCGAGCATCTGGACGGCGTCGTTCATGTAGGACGTCATCTGGGTGAGCTCGTCATCGGTCAGTGCGATCTTTGCGTACTCGGCAATGCCGCGCACGTCTTTCTCGCTGAGTGCCATAGGCGCTCCCTTCCGCATAACAGATAAACCGCTCTAGTATACAGGGCAGCGCCGGCTTGGAGCAGGCGCTTTACCCAAATGCAGCGAAAACGTAACGAGGGCGGCGGGCCGGCAGGCGGCGGGCCGGCGGTTCTGCAGCGAAACCGCACCGTCCATAGCGAAAACGGTCTCGACCACAACGAAAAGCATCACAACATTCGACGTTTATCGTCAAAATTGCGATTTTCATCGAATGTTGTGATGGTTTGGAAGTCCCGACCACCACAAAGGTGCCTGTCTCATTGCGGTGGTTCTGGAGAATGTCTTATGCCGAGGCCTTGGCCTTGCGGCGCTTGCGGACCGCGTGGATCACGATGTCCAGCAGCAACAGCACAATGGCCACGACCACGATGAGCACGGCAAACTCGCGCTTGCCCCAGTGGCGGCCGGCCAGCGACTTTTGCTTGTCGACGTCCTTCTTGCTGTACTTGGTGCGCACACAGTGCACCAGCAGGCGATGGTCGTTTACGCCGTAGGGCGTGCAGGTGACGAGCGTCAGCTTGTCGGCTCCGGGCTCGATGGTCAGCGACTCCATCTCCTCGGGCAGCACCACCTCGGAGTCCACCATCTTGTAGGCGAGCGTCTTGTTCATGGTGTGCAGCAGCACCAGGTCGCCGGGCTCCAGCGAGTGGATGTCGTCGAACATGCTCAGGTTGCGCATGCCCGAGTGCGCGGTGAGCACGCAATGCGTCGAGGTGCCGCCCACCGGCAGGCTCGTGCCCTCCAGGTGGCCGACGCCCGCCATAAGGACTTCCTCGCTCGTGCCGTGGTAGATGGGCATGCTCACGTCGATTGAGGGGATATCGACCCAGCTCATCATGGGGTCGCGGTCAAAGATGAGCTGCTGAGCGTAGGGCTCGATCTGGTCGGCGGGAAGCTCGGTGACCTCGCCGGCAAGTTGCTCGTTATAGGAGCGCGCCTGAAGCAGAATGCGTTCGCGCTCCTCTTCAGACAGCGCGTCCACTGTGCTGGACACGGTGCTGATCTGGTTGAACACGCCCGAGGCCTCGAGCCGGTCCAAGATCCACGGCCAGGTCATAAGGCCCACGCCAATAAGGATGATGACGATGGTGATGAGCCGGTCGGCCCAGCGCGGCAGTCGCTTGCGGCGGCGCTTGGGCTTTGGTTGAGGTTTGGGCTGAGGGCTTGAGCCGCCGTTGTCCGCGGCGTTATTGCTCTTCATATGTTTGGCGCCCTGCACCATCGCCAGTCACTCCTCTACAACTCAAGTTGTCTAAACAAATAATAGCCGATTAGCGAGCTCATGCGTCGGACAACGCAGCTAGACTGCACTGTCCGGGCCACGTAACCCCACTCAACCAATCAAGCCATATGTTGCTTTCATCGTCTCGAGCAACTGCACCATCGTTACGCCCGCAACCCCGATCTGTTTCAGATTGACGTCGCCTACCTCACAATCTTTAACAAACGCAAGCATATCGTCTTTCAGTTCTCCGCCCAGGTCGACACCTTCCGACTCGCCGAGCAGCTGAGCAAGCCTCAGCGCATCGCGTTTATGCTTTTTTACCTTCTTCGAATCAACGTTCTCCCCCGCCTCCCTTCTGGCTTTTAGGTCGAGATACGCCTTCGCTTTGAACGGGACAATGTATTCCGTACCCAGGACCGAAACGCCGTCTACGGTCCGAATTCCCTGAAGGAACAAGCTGTAGTAAGCATCGTCCAACAAAATTGCCGAAAGACTGCTTATGTTTTCATCAACGTGAATTGGCGCCACATCAATCCCCTCACGACCCTTTAGAAAGTCGGGGCACTTCGCGAAGAGTTCGATCATATGGGGGTAACCCGGCCTCTTAGGCTCTGTAAACCGATAAAAACATGAGCCTTTGCCTTCGCCCCAGCCGCAGCGGTAACCGCCATCACGCACCAAAGTCCATATAGCTTCTGCCGTCTGAGGCAACCGGTCATCGGCGACAATTACCACATCAAAATCGTGAGTCGCCCTAAACGGAAGTCCCGCCTCCGCGAGCAAAATGTCGCATGCCGTGCCGCCGATAAGGGCATACGATCCTTCAGCTTCTTGCATATGCTGCTGAAATTCTTGGAGACCTTCTACAGCGCTTCTTGCCATGGATATTCCTTTCCAAACATGCGATCGACTTCGAGCTGAATTCGCTCATCGTCGATTGCCGCCAAAGATAGCGCAAGTGAAATATCATCGACGCAGGAGGAGTCGGCAAACACGGGCGCATAGCGCCACACTTGGATCATCGCCGTTTCGTTATCCGGCAACTCCCCGTCTGCGACTTCAAGGTCGCTCAGTTGACGCCATGCACTTCTTAAGACGGCCTTTTGTTCCATGCCCGGCGCAGCGAGCATCGAACGCGCAGCGAGCGCCGTCTCCCCGGCGTCAACAAGGTAGTCGATCTGCGGCGTCTTCCTTGCAAAAAGGACCTTCGAGACAGGCGAGGAGAGCTCTGCCATGTGCTCGCTGAGCAGAAGATCAACGGCAACAGGGAACACGACGACACGTCGCTCGCAACGCTCGCGCCTCGCGAGTCCCCTGTCAACAAGCTCGGTTATGGCCTCACTCGCGCGGCTTGCCGAGATCCCAAGCGCACGACAAAGGTCATAGGGACGATATGGCTCCTGGGCTGCTCCCCAGATTGCGGCAGCTTGCGCGTTGGGTGACATCTTGGTCGCGTGATTGCGAAACCGGGCACCGCCCCTCTCCGTGCAAGCTGTGCCCATAAATGGAAGAAAAGCCTGTCTACCGGGACAGACAAAGGGAATCCCTTGTGCGACCAATGCTTTGCGCTGACGTGCATCGGCATCAGGAAACGAAACGACAACAGGAGTCTCCGCGCGCAAGGCTAGCTGACTATAGACTCTCTTGGCCTCGGGAAGCCCGACGCCAGTAGGCAAACTTGCAAGCAAAAACGAAAAACCGTTTGCGTCAACAGCGCGGACCTCAATCGCCCGCAGATGCAGCGGCAAGCGTGCGGATCCAGGCCAAGTTTTGGTCTTGGCGGAGAGGCCTAGTGCTTCTTGTAAGTAGATTAGCGCTTCGTTCATTTCCATCGTTTTCGTTTGATTCCAGTTTATATTGGAATTATACATATTTTTCGGAATTAACGAGATTACGTTTGTGCATAAGTCCATATTTGCGTTTTCAAAATGTCCCGAATCGGCTGGGTGATTCGGGATACAATGTCAATAGAAAACGACGCACCCCGCGTAAATGTTTGGGAGCGCGGGCGGCCTAGTTTTCTGGTTTTGTTAAATGCCCGGGATCCGACCCCCGGGCATTCTTATTTGCGCTTGCTGCGGCGCAAATGCCTTCTACCGTCCGCACCGCGCGTGCGCCTACGGACCTTAATCTGAACCTCATACGAGTCAAGAAACGCGATGACGAACGTACCCGCATCGGACGGTGGAGGCTGGCTGCGTTATCCCAAAAAACGGGGCAGACTCCAGTGCGGAGTCTGCCCCGAAAAGAGAATGGCAAAGCAAGAACGTCGATGAACGAGAAAAGTGTCCGCAAGTCTCATGGCCATCACATCCCACCTGCCAAAGGGATGGGTGAGCGAGCGTTACTCCTGCTCGGACTCCTCAGCCTGCTTACGGCTGCGGATGAG
>CAJMNP010000044.1 GCA_905214895.1 uncultured bacterium
GTCAGCAGCAGCGACAGGCGACGGCGCTGGCCGCCCGAAAGATCGCCGATGCGGCTCCAGAGCTGCTGCGTCGTAAAGCCCAGACGCTCGCAGAGCTTCTCGGGCGAAGTCTCCTTGCCGTCGATGACGTAGTGCTTCTTATAGTTGCTGAGCACCTCGCGGATCGTGTCGCCCATGTAGGGCTCGAGCTCTTCGAGCTGCTGCGACAGCACGCCAAAGCGCACCGTCTGGCCAATCTTCACGCGACCGCGCAGGGGCGCGATCTTGCCCTGAATCACGTCGAGCAGTGTGGACTTGCCGGCGCCGTTCTCGCCCAAAAGACCATAGCGATCGCCCGCACCAATGAGCCAGGTCACGTCGGAGAGCACCTGCTTGGGCGCGCCATCGGTATCCGCATAGCCGGCATCCACGTCGACCACATCGATAACCTGCTTGCCCAGGCGGCTCACGGCCAGGCGCTTGAGCTCCAGCTCGTCACGCACGGGCGGCACGTCGGCGATCAGCTCGCGAGCAGCCTCAACGCGAAACTTGGGCTTGGTGGAACGGGCCTGGGCGCCGCGGCTCAGCCACGCGAGCTCCTTGCGCGCCATGTTGCGGCGGCGCTCCTCGGTGACAGCGGCCATGCGGTCGCGCTCCACGCGCTGCAGGATGTATGCCGAGTAGCCGCCCTCGAAGGGATCGACCTGGCCGTCGTGGACCTCCCACATGCTGGTGCAGACCTCGTCCAAGAACCAGCGGTCGTGCGTGACCACGAGCATCGCGCCCTGACCGCGCTGCCAGCGGGCCTTTAAGTGACGCGCGAGCCAGTTGATGGTGCGCATGTCCAGGTGGTTGGTGGGCTCATCGAGCATGAGCACGTCGTAGTCGCCGATCAGCAGGCGCGCGAGGTCCACGCGACGGCGCTGGCCGCCCGAAAGCTCGCCCACCGTGCCCTCCCAGGGCACATCGCTAATAAGACCGGCCAGGATCTGGCGCGTGCGGGGGCTCGAGGCCCACTCGTACTCGGGCGTGTCGCCCACAACGGCATGATGCACGGTATCGGTGTCGACAAGCTGGTCCTTTTGGCCGAGCAGTCCGATCGTGGTGCCGCGGCGGTGCGTCACGCGTCCGTCGTCGGGTTCCAGCGTGCCGGCGAGCACGCTCAGCAGCGTCGACTTGCCGTCGCCGTTTTTGCCGACAATACCAATGCGGTCGCCCTCGCCCACGCCGAGCGTCACGCTATCGAAAATATGCTTGGTGGGAAACTCTAGGCTGACGGAATCGCATCCCAAAAGAATCGCCATATGCCCTGCTCCTTCGTAGAAATTCAACGTTGTCCATGATAGCAGCGAGCCCCACCCCAAACCACCACGAAGGTGCCTGTCCCCTTTATGGTGGTCGTATCGGCCGCAGAGCAAAAAGGCGGGCCATCTCCCGCAAGAGATGACCCGCCCCTCCAATCAGTCCCGCGGCAACCGTGGCCGCCGCGGGCCTCAAGCATGTCCTGGACTAGGAGAACATGCCGGTGAGGTAATCATTCAGCCGCTTGTCCTTGGGCCGTTGGAAAATCTCGTCAGTCTCGTCGTACTCGACCATATCGCCCATGTAGAAGAACGCCGTGCGATTGGACACGCGCGACGCCTGCTCCATGTTGTGCGTCACGATGACGATGGCGCGCTCGGCCACAATCGACGACATAAGGTCCTCGATCGCCAACGTCGAGATGGGATCGAGCGCCGAGCAGGGCTCGTCAAACAGGATCACGTCGGGGTTGAGCGCCAGCGTGCGCGCAATGCACAGACGCTGCTGCTGGCCGCCCGAAAGCGCGTAGGCGCTCTTGTCGAGCTTGTCCTTGACCTCGTCCCAAAGCGCCGCGCCGCGCAGGCTTTCCTCGACCATGCGGTCGAGCTCGTCGCGGTCGGTGATGCCGTGGCGCCTGGGCGCAAACGTGATGTTGTCGCGAATGGACTTGCGAAAGGGGTTGGGCTGCTGAAACACCATGCCGATGGAGCGACGCAGCTCGTACGTGTTCTCACGGCGCGTGTTGATGTTGCGCCCGCGGTAGTTGATCTCGCCCTCCACGCGGCAGCCGCGAATCTCGCGATTCATGAGGTTGAGGCTACGCAAGAAGGTCGACTTACCGCAGCCCGAAGGCCCGATGAGCGCCGTGATCTCGCCCTTGTGAAAGTCGAGCGACGTGTCGTGCAGTGCATGGTGGTCGCCATAGTACACGTTGACGTCCTTGGTGGAGAGCACGACCTCGTCGCTCACGGCCTTGCCGCTCACGCGCACGCGCTTCTCGCTCTCCCCCACGCTCGACAGGAAGTCCTGGGTCTCGGACGATGCCGCTTCGGTTGCGGGCGTTTCATTCATCTCGCTCATTCGGCCGTCATCTTCCTTGCCAGTTGCTTGCCCACAATGCGGGCGATTACGTTAAACAGCAGCACGCAAATCATCAGCAGTGCAGCGGTGCCCCAGACGATCTGCTGGGCCTCGGGGCTGCCCTCGCCATAGATCTTGTAGATATGCACGGCGAGCGACTCGCCGGGGCGGAACACGTTCCAGGCGCACGTGGGGCTCGACAGGTTAAAGCTCAAGAAGTTCAGACGCACCGGCGAGCTCATGCCCGAAGTAAAGAGCAATGCTGCGGCCTCGCCAAAGACACGGCCGGCCGAAAGCACGATGCCGGTCACGATGGCGGGCATGGCCTCGGGAATCAAGATGTGCAGCGTGGCCTCCCAGCGGGTAAGGCCCATGGCCAGGCACGCATCGCGCTGGGCCTGTGGCACGTCCTCGAGCGCCTGCTGAATCACGCGCACCAGGATGGGAATGTTGAACATGGTGAGCGCGACGGCGCCGGAGATGATGGAGTACTTCCAGCCCAGCTGCACCGAGAACACTAGAAAGCCGAACATGCCGACGACGATGGAAGGAAGCGAGGACAGCGTCTCGATGGCGGTCGAGGCGATGTCGCGAATGGGTCCGTCCGGCGCGTACTCAACCAGGAAGACCGCGCCGCCCAGGCTGATGGGCACCGAGATGACCAGGGTGATCAACAGCAGATAGAACGAGTCGAACAGCTGGTAGAACACGCCGCCCTGGGTTCCGTTGGCGCGCGACGGCTCCGTGAGAAAGCCCGGCTGGAACAGCGTCGAGATGCCCTCGAACAGGATATAGGCCACCATGGAGATGACGATGAGCATGACGATGGCGACGATCGCCGTCAACACGCCCGTGGCGATGCGGTCCTGCTTTTGGACGCGTCCGAGTCTCACCTCGTCGATATGGATGCGCGTGCTAGCCACGAGCCTTCGCCCCCTTGCGGCCCATGAGATGGATGATCAGGATGAAGATGAGGCTCATGCCCATCAGCAGCAGACCGAGCGCCCACAGAACATCGTCCTGGGCCGAGCCCTCGGCATAGACTGCCATGGACGTGGTGAGCGTGGTGGTGATGGTGGACGCCGGCGACAGCAGCGACGTCGGCATGGCCTCGATGCCGCCGATGACCATGCGCACGGCAAGCGTCTCACCAAAGGCGCGGGTCATGCCGAGGATGACCGCGGTCATGAGCGACGGCATGGCGGACTTGAGCACCACGTGCCAGATGGTCTGCCAGCGGGTGTAGCCCAGCGCGAGCGAGCCCTGGCGATAGCTGTCGGGCACGGCGCGCAGGCCATCGACCGAAAGCGTGGTCATCGTCGGCAGGATCATGACAGCCAGCACGATGGCGCCAGGCAGGATGCCCAGGCCCGTGCTCACGTGGAAAACGCTCTTCATAAGGCCGACGACCACGTGAAAACCGATCAGGCCAAAGACGACCGAAGGAATGCCGGTCAAAAGCTCAATGAGCGGCTGAAAAACCTTGGAACCAAACTTAGGGCTAATCTCGACCGCAAAGATGGCAGAGCCGATGGCGATGGGCAGCGCAATGAGCGTGGAGAGCACCATGACCGCAAACGAGGTGACGATCAGAGGCAGGGCGCCGGTGTAGGGCAGGCCGTTTTCGGCTGTGTTGGCCAGGTCCCACTTGGTGCCGGTGAAGAACTCGACGACCGAAACACCGTCCTTAACGAAAGCCGAGAGGCCCTTTTGGGCGACCATAAAGATGAGCGCGGCAACGACAAGCGTCACGAGCGCTACGCACGCGCCCGTGACGCCCTGGCCCACGTTCTCAAGGTCGCGCTTTGGCAGCTGTTTTGCCATTGCAAACCTTTCCGGGGGCGATTACTTATTTAGCGGAGACCTTGCCGCTGGCGTCCTTGACGACCTTCATGGCAGAGACAGGGATAAAGCCCTGCTCCTCGACGAGCTTGCCCTGGACGTCGTCGGAGAGCATGAACTTCAGGAAAGCCGTGGTGGCCTCGTCGGCGTCCTTGGAGCAGTACATGTGCTCGGTCGCCCAGATCTTGAAGGAGTCGTCGGTGACGTTTGCGCTCTTGGGCTCCACGCCCTCGACCTTAATGGCGTTGAACTTGGAGTCGTCGAAGTGCGAGAAGTCGAGGTAGGAGATGGCGTTGTCGGTGCTGGCCATCTGAGTCTGGACGTCGCCGGACTTGTCGAGCTCGGCGTCGCCCTTAAAGTCAACGGCCTCGTCGCCAAAGACGGCGGCCTCGAAGGTGGCGCGGGTGCCGGAGCCGGCCTTGCGGTTGAGAACGACGATCTTGGCGTCATCGCCGCCGACCTCCTTCCAGTTGGTGATCTGGCCGGAGAAGATGCCCTTGAGCTGCTCGAGGGACAGATCGTCGACCGTAACGTTCTTGGAGACGACAGGGCCCATGCCCACGACGGCGACCTCGTGGTCGACGAGGTTCTTGACCTGGTCGGCCTCGAGCTTGGTCTCGGCGAAGACGTCGGAGTTACCGATGGTGACGGTACCGGCGGCGACAGCGGTCAGGCCCTTGCCCGAACCGTTACCCGAGCCGGAGACGGAGACGTCGGGGTTGGCATCCATGAACTTCTCGGCAGCGGCCTCGACGAGAGCCTGGAACGAGGAGGCGCCGTCGTAGGTCACCTCGCCGGAGACGGACTCGGCAGCGGCAGCGGCACTGCCCTTGTCGGCGGCGTCGGATGCGCCTGCGCCGCCGCAACCAACGAGGCCGAGACCGACGATGCTGGCGAAGCCACCAGCGAGGCCGAGGAACTGACGACGAGAATAAGCCTGATCGAGCATGATCTTCCTTTCATACATGCGACTCGCGGGCACCCTGCCCGCTTTGCTGTTTGGAAAGATACGGCCTCGATCGGACGGCGTCCGCGCCGACTGCTGTTTCTTACGGGCATCTGATAGACCCTTACCGCAAGCGCGGCTCGGCTTTACAAACGAATAACAAACCCGCCGACAAGCATGGCACGCCTTTTACACCAATAAAAACAAAGTTGCGGTGAAATAGTTCCTGCTTGGCCATCAAATGGCCCATTCTAGGAACTATTCCACCGCAACTTAGATTGGGAAACCGCGAAACCTTAAAGCTCTAATTCATTCAAACGGAGGATCGCAACAATATAAATCTTGAGCGCCTGCTTGAGCTGCTCTTCGTTGGCGCACTCGTTGGGGCCGTGCATCTGGCCGCCCCACGCGGGCAGCTCAAGGCCGGTCTCCTCGGGGCCAAACGACACGGCGCGGGCAAAGTTGCGTGCGTACGTGCCGCCACCCATGGCGAAGGGCTCGGCATGCTTGTCCGTAAACTCGTTATAGGTGTCAATCAGCGCCTTCACAGCCGGGTCGTTGGCCGAAACTGAGAACGGCACCTTGGCACGACCCACGCGATACGTCACACCAAAGCGGCCCACGAGCGGCTCGAGCTGCTCGCAGATGGTATCGGCGCTCGTGCTGTCGGGGAAACGCACGTCGATGACCTGCTCGATGTGGCCATCCGCCACACGGATGACGCCGGGGTTGCAGGTGAGCGGGCCAAACGCCGGGCTCGTCGCATCGATTCCCAAGCCGCGACCATAGGCATCCGCGTGCACAAAGGCCAAGAACTTGACGAACTCGTGCTCGGCAGGTGTCAGCAGGCGCTCGTCACGGGCACCAAACGCGTCCTCGGCCTCGCGCAGATATGACACGATCAGGCCGACGGCATTGATCGTTCCATCGGGCATCGAGGCATGACCGCCAATGCCGTGGGCAAAAATCTGCGCATGCCCGTTATCGAGCGCCGTGATCTCCAGGCGGTCGGCGTTCTCAACGGGCGCCGGCAGCTCATCGACGGCAATCGCAAGCTCGCAGATAGACTGCGACGGAATGGCGTTGCTCGCCTCGGCACCGCTCCAGGACACAATGCGCCCGCCGTCGATCTTGGAGCTCACAAACGTCGCCCCAAACTGGCCCTTCTCGGCATTGCAGACCGGGAACTCGGCATCGGGCGTAAACAGGAAATCGGGGTCTGCATAGTTCTCCAGATAATGGTGAACGTCGGACATGCCCACTTCCTCATCGCAGCCCAGCAGCGCGCGGAAGGTGTAGCGCGGGGTAATACCGTGCTTGAGCAGATAGGCGCCGGCGTAGAGCGACAGCACGGCAGGACCCTTGTCGTCGATAACGCCGCGGCCGAGCAGCCAGCCCTCGCGACGCTCCATCGCAAACGGGTCGGTGTTCCAGCCGGGGCCGGCGGGCACCACGTCCACATGGCAAATGGTCGCGAGCTGCTTGTCACCGCGGCCCGGGATATCGGCAATGCCCACATAGCCCTCGTCGTCGCTCGTCTGGTAGCCGAGCTTTTGCGCAATGCCGAGCGCGCAATCGAGCGCGTCACGGACCGGGCGGCCAAACGGCGCACCGGGCTCCGCATTGGCAGAAACCGCCACGGACGGATAGCTCACCAGCTGCTCGATATCGGCAACGACATCTTCCCAAACCTCGTCGACATACTCGGCAACGCTCTGCTCCACCTGATTCATGGACGACCTCCTTACCAATGAG
>CAJMNP010000045.1 GCA_905214895.1 uncultured bacterium
CTGCGGGTTGACGAAGACTGATATCTCACCTCGTCGATACATACTGTCTGGCGAATCGTTTGTCAATGAATTCGGTGAACGGTAGCAAATACCGTTCAAGCGTATGTATGTATCGGTCGCCGACCGCGGCACCTCAGTTGGGTTTGTCGGTAGGTAAGGTATATGTCGTCCGCAAGTTGCGCGGGGGCAAGTCTAGGTGCTCCCGGGTAAGATTCTCTATTGATAGGAGAAGACATGGCCATCATCAACAAGGGTATGTCCAGGCGTTCGTTCCTCGGCCTCACCGGCAGCGTCGCTGCTGTCGCCGGCCTTGGTCTCACCGGCTGCGGTGGCAGCTCTAGCGACGAGGGTTCCGCTTCCGGTTCCGCCGATTCTGCCAACCGTGGCGGCGGCGTGATCACCGCTGGTTCCGCTTACGCTCCGTCCAGCTTCGACCCCGCCAGCACCGGCTCCGCTGTGGGCCTGGGTGCTAACTGGCACGTCATCGAGGGCCTCTACGGCATCGATTACCACGACTACAGCACCTTCAACGAGCTCGCCACCGACGATCCCAAGTCCGTGGACGACACCACCTTCGAGGTCACCATCCGCAAGGGCGCTAAGTTCTCCGATGGCACCGAGGTCACTGCTGACGACGTCGTCGCTTCCTACACCGCTTGCGCCGCTTCTGCTACGTATGCTCCGTTCTTCCAGCCCTTCGAGTCCATCGAGGCCAAGGACGCCAGCACCGTGACGGTCAAGACCAAGGTCCCCAACTTCTCTCTGCTCAAGGATCGTCTGGCCATCATCCGCGTTACCCCGGCCACCCAGGCCGAGGAGGATCGCGCCAAGCAGCCGATCGGTTCCGGCCCCTGGATGTACGACTCCATCTCCGATACCGAGATCACCCTGGTTCCCAACCCCGAGTACAACGGTGAGTATGCCGCCGAGGACGAGAAGATCCAGTACAGCATCCTGACCGACCCCACCGCTCGCGTTACCGCTCAGCAGGAGGGCTCCACGCTCGTTATGGAGCTCGTCACCGCTGACGCCGTCGACCAGCTCGAGAGCGCCGGCTGCAAGATCGACAACGTCCAGGGCTTCGGCACCCGCTTCGTCATGTTCAACGTCGCCAAGGAGCCTTGGAACAACGTCAAGGTCCGTCAGGCCGTCATGTACGCGCTCGACACCGAGAAGATGATCAGCAACACCTTCGCCGGCCTTGCCACCGCCGCCAGCTGCTACCTGCCCAAGAGCTTCACCAACTATCATGAGGCTTCCACGGTGTACAAGACCGACGCCAAGAAGGCCAAGAAGCTCATCGAGGAGTCTGGCATCACCCCGGGTGCCATCACCCTGCGCACCACCGACAACGAGCAGATTAAGGGCATGGCCGCCCAGGTCAAGAACGACCTCGACGCTCTCGGCTTCGATGTGACCATCCAGACCGATACCTCGCCGGCTACCTACGCTGCCATCGACGGCGGCGAGGCCTACGATATCCTCCTTGCCCCTGGCGATCCTTCCTGCTTCGGCGCCGACCCCGACCTGCTGCTCAACTGGTGGTACGGCGACAACGTCTGGATGCAGACCCGTTGCCCGTGGAAGGAGTCCGCTGAGTGGCAGAAGCTCCACGGTCTCATGGACGAGGCTCTTGCCGCCGAGGGCGACGAGCAGCAGAAGAAGTGGAACGAGTGCTTCGACATCATTGCCGACAACGCCGTTCTGTACCCCGTTGTCCACGTCAAGACCGTCTCCGCTTCCTGGGACGATCCGTCCACTGCGCCCAACGGCGAGGCCCTCGATGGCTTCAAGGGCATCGGCACGACGAGCATGTCCTTCAGGGGCGTTGCGACCGTCAAGGCGTAAGACTCGCTTGAGTCTGTATGCAGGATGTCGGCCGTTGGGACCGTATCCTCATAGTTGAAACAAAGACCCGGGCGGCAACGATGTCGCTCGGGTCTTGTAATGAGTATCCGTACTCATATACCAGTTGGTCCTACCGACAAAAGAAAGGGGAGAGAACGTGAACAACTTGCTACGTTTGATTGGAAGGCGTCTTGTGGCGCTGCCGATCATGGCATTGGGCGTCACCGTCCTGGTGTTCTTCCTTATGTCGTTCTCCAAGACCGACCCCGCCTACACGGCGTTGGGTGACGGTGCCTCGCCCGAGGCGGTTGCCGAGTACCATGAGAAGTATGGTCTGGACGACCCCTGGCCCGTGCGCTACGTGCGCTATATGGGCGATTTGATCCATGGCGACATGGGCACCTATGGTGCTGCTCGCAACTCCGTTGCCAAGCGCATCTCCACGGCCCTGCCCGTCACGATGCAGCTGACCTTCATCGGTCTTGCCATCGGTGCGGTCGTTTCGTTTTTGCTCGGCGTCATCGCGGCACTGTATCGCGACAAATGGCCGGACCAAGTGATCCGCGTCTTTTCCATCGCCGGCTTGGCAACCCCGTCGTTCTGGCTTGCCGTTCTGTTGATCCTGCTGTTCTCTTCCTACCTTAAGGTGCTCCCGGCATCGGGTGCTCTGCCTCACTTCACCACGAATCCGGTTGGCTATCTGGGACGTATGATCATGCCCGCTATCGCCTTGGCATTTCCGCTGACGGGCCAGATGACTCGTATCGTGCGTACCGCCATGGTCGAGGAGCTCGACAAGGATTATGTCCGTATGGCTCGCGGCGCCGGCGTTCCCGAGAAGGTCGTCGTCGGCATCAACGTTCTTCGCAATGCGCTGATCACCCCGGTCACCACCCTCGGTCTTAAGATCGGTTACCTCATGGGCGGCGCCGTCGTCATCGAGGTTATCTTCAACCTCCCCGGCATGGGCACCGCGATTCTGCAGGGCGTTCAGGGCAACGAGGCGAACCTGGTTCAGGGCGTCGTTATCGTCGTTGCTCTTGCCTTCATCATCATCAACATCGTGGTTGACATGCTCTACCTGCTCATCAACCCGCGCATCAGGACGGTGTAGATTATGGTAAAGATTCGAGAGAAGCAAACCGAGCAGCTCGAGAAGGCTGCCTCCAAGGGGCTCAAGCTCGGTGGCTGGAAGAAGATGACGTTGTCTTCTAAGATTGCCGCCGTCGTGCTGGTGCTGGTCGCCCTGACTGCGATTCTGGCGCCCCTTCTTGCCCCCTATAGCCCGGTCGAGATCTTTACGGCTCGCCAGGCTCCCGGCAACGGATTTATCTTCGGTACCGACGATAAGGGCCGCGACATTCTGTCGCGTATGCTCTACGGTGGTCGTTACTCGCTGATCATCGGCTTTGGCGCCACTGCCATGGCTCTGGTCTGCGGCTCGGTCGTGGGCGCCCTTGCAGCGGTTTCGCGCAAGGCCGTCTCCGAGACGATCATGCGTATCTTGGACATCATCATGTCCATCCCCGGCATCGCCCTCGCGGCCGTCTTCGTCTCCATCCTGGGCAACTCCGTGCCGTCGATCATCTTCGCCATCGGCTTTATGTACACTCCGCAGATTGCCCGTATCGTGCGCGCCAACATCGTGTCCGAGTACGGCGAGGACTATGTCCGCGCGGTCATCGTTTCCGGCGCCAAGGCTCCGTGGATTTTGATCAAGCATGTTCTGCGTAACTGCATCGCCCCGATCATGGTCTTCACCGTTACCCTGGTCGCCGACGCCATTATCTTCGAGGCCTCGCTGACCTTCATCGGCGCTGGTATCCAGGAGCCCACCGCTACCTGGGGCAACATCCTCGCCGACGCCCGCGGCGGCGTGCTCGCCGGCCGCTGGTGGCAGGCGCTGTTCCCGGGCCTGGCCATCATGATCACCTGCCTGGCGCTCAACATCCTCTCCGAGGGCATTACCGACGCCATGGCCGCTGCTCCCTCCGCCGCCCTGGATCCGACCGATTCCTCCAAGCGTCGCGAGGCCGACCTGCTGGTTTCCGACCCCGTTCGCGCCTACAAGGAGCAGGCCCAGTCCCTCTCCGCTCGCCTTGGCGCCCTGCGCGATGTCGAGCTCAAGCGTGACGATCGCCATGTGCCCGATGAGTCTGTCGAACCGATTCTCTCGGTCCGTGATTTCTGCATCCAGTTTGAGCATCACGGTGATATCAACGTCGTCGACCATGTCAACTTTGACGTCCGTCCTGGTCAGACCATGGGCCTGGTGGGCGAGTCCGGTTGCGGTAAGTCCATCACCACGCTGGCCATCATGGGCCTGACCGATGAGGACGAGCACCTTTCCGGCGAGGTCCTCTGGGAGGGCCGTGACCTGCTCAAGATGAGCAAGAAGGAGTGGTTCGGCCTGCGCGGTACCGATATCGCTATGGTCTATCAGGACGCCCTGTCCTCGCTCAACCCCTCCATGCTCATTTCCGCCCAGATGAAGCAGCTCACCAAGCGCGGCGGCACCCGTAGCGCCGAGGAGCTCCTGGAGCTCGTCGGCCTCGATCCCAAGCGCACGCTCGAGAGCTATCCGCACGAGCTTTCCGGCGGCCAGCGTCAGCGTGTCCTGATCGCTATGGCCCTTACCCGCGACCCCAAGCTGGTCATCTGCGACGAGCCCACGACCGCTCTGGACGTTACCGTCCAGAAGCAGGTCATCAAGCTGCTCAACGATCTTCAGGCCAAGCTCGGCTTTGCCATGATCTTCGTTTCGCATGACCTGGCGCTGGTCGCCGAGGTCGCCCATAACATCACGGTTATGTACGCTGGCCAGGTTATCGAGCAGGCGCCCACCAAGGAGCTGCTCACCAACCCGATCCACGAGTACACTCGCGGTCTTTTGGGCTCCGTTCTGTCCATCGAGAGCGGTTCGGGCCGCCTGCACCAGGTGCCCGGCGCCGTTCCGAGCCCGCGCGATTTCCCCAAGGGCGATCGCTTCGCGCCCCGCTCGAGCCATCCGCGCATCGGCCTGGACACCCGTCCGGTCTTCAAGCGCGTTCCCGGCACCGAGCACTTCTATTCCGAGCTCCCCGACGAGGTGCTCAAGGCAAATGGTTTGACCCCTCACGCGGAGGTGATGTAGATGAGCGAGACCGCAGTAAACGGCGTCGAGCCGATCATCTTCCTTGATGACGTCCACGTCACCTTTAGGACCCGTACCGGCTCGATTCTGCACCCCAACCTGGTTCACGCCGTCCAGGGTGTAACGATTAAGCTCATGCCCGGTCAGACGATCGGCATCGTCGGCGAGTCCGGTTGCGGTAAGTCCACCACCGCTAACGTCATGTGCGGCCTGCAGGCCCCCACGAGCGGCAAGGTCTACTTTAAGGGCAAGGACGTTACCAAACGTACCGCCGAGGACCGTCGCCACATGGGTCGCGTCATCTCGGTCGTGTTCCAGAACCCGGCCACGGCGCTCAACCCCCGCATGGTCGTTCGCGAGCAGCTGCTCGACCCCATGCGCGTCCACAACCTGGGTACCGAGGCCGAGCAGGAGGAGCGCGTCAAGGAACTCTTGGAGCTCACCGGTCTGCCCAGCTCCGCTGCCGAGGTTCTTCCCGGCCAGCTTTCGGGCGGCCAGCGCCAGCGCGTCGCAATTGCCCGTGCCCTGTCGCTGAACCCCGATGCCATCATCGCCGACGAGCCCACCTCGGCTCTGGACGTTTCAGTCCGCGCGCAGATTCTGAACCTGCTGACCGACCTTAAGAAGGAGCTCGGCCTGGCCATGGTGTTCATCAGCCATGACATCCAGACGGTCCGCTATATCTCTGACGACATCATCGTTATGAATGGCGGCAAGATCGTCGAGCAGGGCGAGGCCAAGCAGGTCTTCCAGCACCCCCAGGACCCCTACACCAAGATGCTGCTCGGCGCTGCGCCGTCGTTGCTGCACCCCAAGCTCGGCGAGTAGGCTCGCTTTCCTTCCCGTGCGCCCGGTTCCCTTGCCGGGCGCACCTCCGTTGCGATTTCGAAAGGTTGGGTTCACGAGCCATGCCAAGTGCTCAGGAGCTACAACATCAATTTGGTGAATATCGAGGCGCCATGCCCCGTCCATCAGATTTCGATCTCTTTTGGAAGGATCGCATGGCCGAGGCCGACGCCGTCGGGCTTGACTATGCGATCGAGACGGCATCGGTCACCGATGCCGCGACCTGCCAGCTTTTCGACCTCTGGTATACCGGCATGTGTGGCGCTCGCCTGCATGCCAAGTACCTTAAACCCGTCTCGGACGAGCCCGTGCCATTGGTACTTCAGTTCCATGGGTATCCGGGTGCAAGCCGCAGCTGGTTTGAGCAGGCGTCGTTTGCGGGCATGGGCATGGCACTCATCGCCCTCGACTGCCCCGGCCAAGGAGGTCCCTCCGAGGACATTGGTGGATTTGAGGGCACAACGGTTGCCGGTCATATCGTCGCCGGTATCGACGGCGACCCGGCCAACCTCTACTATGTCCGCCTGCATCAGGATATCCGCATTCTGTGCCGTATTGTTCGCGAGCTCGAGGGCATCGATCTTGCGCGTGTGTTTGTGAACGGCGCGTCGCAGGGCGGCGGTTTGGGCATTGCGACCTGCGCACTTAACAGCGAGCTTATCAATCGCGCCGCCATCCTCTATCCCTTCCTGTCAGATTTCCGCCTGGTCTGGGATTTGGATGCCGACGACATTGCCTACGAGGGCCTGCGCTATTGGTCTCGCTGGTTTGACGAGGACTCGACTCGTATTGACGAAGCCTATGCCAAGCTGGCGTACTTCGATTCCAAGAACTATGCCCCCATGGTCAAATGCCCTGTGCTGTTTGGCACCGGCACAGCCGATATTGTCTGTCCGCCAGCGACGCAGTTTGCGGTCTATAACAACCTGACCTGTGAAAAGCGTCATGAGTTCTTTGAAGGCTTTGGCCACGAGGAGATTCAGGATTTTGACGATCTGATCATTCCGTTTTTCTGCAAGGGAGGGGAGGCTCATGTCTAAGTGCGAGAGCAATGTC
>CAJMNP010000046.1 GCA_905214895.1 uncultured bacterium
CCGGCAAAGCCGCGGCAAAGCATAGCCTCGTCCATCGCGCGGCTGCATTCCATCGCCTTGATAAACGTCATGCCCATGATACCCGCCAGCGAGTCGGTGCGCGAAAAACCCGCAGGCGCACAACCCACGCTGCGCAGCATGACCGATTCGCACAGATCGTGCGCCGTGCGTCCCAGCACCTCGATATGCTTGAGCGCCATATCGAAAGTAAAGATAACTTCGTCGGGTAGATGCAGCATCTTGAGCGCCGCCGACATGCGGCTCCAGGTAAGCGTCCATGAAACGCCCAGCACCAGCGACACATTAATGAAGGTCTTGAGCGCGATCTTGAGCATGGCGCCCGTGGCAGACGCGCCCAGCAGCAGGGCAGGCAGTGCCAGAACCACCGCAAGCCCCGTGGCGCCGAGCGCCGGTACAAAGGTCGCACGCAGCCCGCGTACGGGGCGCACCGCGACCAGCGCCAGCGCGATAGCCGCCATCAACATGAGGTACAGCGGGCTCTGCGTCAGACACACGCACAGGACGCAGACGAACATCCCCGCCAGGCGCACCGGAGCCGAAACGCAAGAAAGGGCGCGGTCGACCATCGACCCGCCCTCGTGCGCGCCTCCACCCAGGCGAACCCGCTCAAGCAGGCTCGCCAGGTGCAGGACGTTCTTTTGCATCACACGATGCCGAGCCCCCGCGGGCTCGTAACGCTGCTCGACCGCAAGCCAGCTAGGCAGCTCGGCTATTGCCATGAGCACCGCTTTCCTTGACCGTCAGCGAGATCAGACGGAATGCGATGGTGAGCACCGCCACGCCAATCACACCGGAAAGGATATACATGGCAGCCTGGCCGGCAAAGCCAAGGCCTTGCTCCTCGGAATAGGCCTGCAGATAATCGCCCGTGGGCAGGGCATCGGCAAAGGTCGGGGTATCGAGACCGACCGAAGCCTGCAGGCTGTCATCGCCAGCCTCCTGAACGGCGGTCGCGGCGCCCTCGGCGTCCCACTCACCCCAGGCGTCACCCGTGGCCAGCAGGCCCAGCGGTGTTGCTACGACAAGCACGGCAACCAGGATGAGCGTGGGGACCAGCGAGGTCTTCTTGGCGGCAACGCCCTCGGCAGCAAGTTGGCCATCGACGGCCTCGGGCCCGACAATGATGCTCGGCGCCGTCTTCTTAATGAAACCGTAGATCGCGGCCGTCGCCACGCCCTCGATCACGCCGGCAACCAGCATATGCGGGATCAACATGGCCGGAATAGCCACGGACAGCGGGAAGGGGCAGTACAGCGGCGCGCCCGAAGCATTGGTAAAGAGCATCGGCTGAATACCAAACTCGATTGCCGCGCACAGGGCCGCCAGGCACAGGCCGACCCAGCCGCTTACGATGGCAGAAACTGAGGTGCCCCAGCTCTTGTCGTGCAGACGGCTGTTGAGCGCACGGAACACGATAGCAGCGACAAACGGCAGCACAAAGGCCATGTTAAAGCAGTTGGCGCCAAACGACAGAACGCCGCCGTCTCCAAACAGCAGCGCCTGCAGCGCCAGCGCGACCGAGACAGCGATAGCCGCAGCCTCGGGGCCCAGCAGCAACGCGATGAGCGCGCCGCCAACGGCGTGACCAGTGGTGCCACCGGGCAGCGGCACGTTGAACATCATGAGCAAGAAGGAGAACGCGGCGCAAATGCCCAAGAACGCCATATGCTCGCGATCGAGCGTGGCGCGCACCTTTTTGATGCAGTGGACCCATACGGGCACCATCGCCACCGCCATAACGGCATCGGTCTGCGGGGACAGGTAGTTGTCTGGAATGTGCATATACGCCTCCCGGTTGCCGGCGCATGGGGTTGCAGCGCCGCTTGAACCATTTCATCAGTGTTACGAGCACGATGATTCGTAACACGCCGCGGGTTATCATAGCAAAACGGCGCGCCGCCACAAAAGCAGCACGCCGTTTTGTAATGCGCATGTCATATATGAAAGCTCAGCGGTGCTTTATGCCAAGCACCGCGGTCACGCAGAGCCCACAGCAACCACCATCAGGCCCTGCGCTCCCGGCGCAAATCCTAGCCGCGGACCTCGCCGTTTACGCCCTTGCACACCTTGGTGACGATCTTCTGGTGCGCCTTCTCGACCTCTTCGCTGGTGAGCGTGTGGTCGTCGGAGCGATACGTAAGCGCAAAGGCCATGGACTTTTTGCCCTTGCCGATGCGAACCGGATCGCGGTAGACATCGAACAGGCGCACGCCCTCGAGCAGCTTGCCGCCGGCGCTGGTAATGCGGCGTTCAAGATCCTCACAGGTCACGGAGTTGTCGACCACGATTGCCAGGTCGTGCTCAACAGCCGGGTACTGCGAGAACTCGCGGTAGTTCTCCTGATTGCGGGCGCCCTTGATCAGCTTGTCCAGATCGAGCTCAAAGGCAACGACGACCTCATCGATGCCCATTGCCTCGCGCGCCTCGGGGTGAATCTCGCCAACCCAGCCCAGCACGGTACCGCCGGACAGGACCTCGGCCGCACGACCCGGCTGCAAGAAAGCGTAGCCCTCGCCCTCGACAGGACGGAAGCGAACCTTCTCGATACGCAGCTGGGCGAGCAGCTCCTCGACAATGCCCTTGCCAAAGAAGAAGCGCAGCTTGCGGTACTTCATGTTCCAGGACTGCTCGCTCCACTGGCCCGAGAGCACGCCCGCCACGGACTTGGTCTCCTTGGGCAGACTGGCGTTCTCACGGCCGTGGAACAGGCTGCCGACCTCGTACAGGTGCACGTTGGGCGTGCCGTGGGCCTCGTTATAGGCCACGGACTGCAGCAGGCCTGGCAGCAGCGAACGACGCATCTCGGTCTGCTCGGCTACCAGCGGGTTCATGAGCACCACGGGGCAACCGCGGCCCTCGGTGGACATACCGATCTTCTCCAGGTCGCCCGGGGCGGCAAAGCCAAAAGTCGTGGTCTCGTTGAGGCCGCAGGCGCGCAGGATCTCGCCGACCTTACGGGTGAGCTTCTGTTCGCGGGTCAGGCCGCCGATGTGGTTCTTGGCAGCCGGGATGGTCGCCGTCACGCGGCCCATGCCCCACAGGCGCAGGACCTCCTCGATCAGGTCGATCTCGCGCGGCAGGTCGGGACGGAAGCTCGGCGGGGTGACCATAAAGTCCTCGCCATCGCGCTCGACGGTGCAGCCCAGACGGGTGAGCGAACGCTCGATAAAGTCGGGCTCGATGTCGGCACCGCAGATGGCGTGCACGCGGGCCAGGCGCAGCTTAATGCTGTCGATGGTCTTGGGCGCGGGGAAAACGTCGACATAGCCGGGAGCAACCTCGCCGCCGGCAATCTCCTCGATGAGCGCGCACGTGACGTTGGCGACGTCCACGCAGCCGGTCTCGTCGACCTGGCGCTCAAAGCGAATGGAGGCGTCGGAGATCAGCGACAGATCGCGGCTGGTGTGCGAGGTGCGACCGGCGTTGAAGCAGGCGCTCTCGACCATCACGTCGACGGTATCGTCCTCGATCTCGGAATCCATGCCGCCCATAACGCCGGCCAGCGCCACGGGGCGCTCGCCGTCGGTGATGAGGCCCATGCCGGCGTCGAGCGTGCGCTCCTCGCCGTCGAGGGTCGTAAACTTCTCGTCCTGCTGGGCAGCGCGAACCACCACGCGACGCCTGCCCTCGCGCTCGGCAAAGGTGGACAGGTCAAAGGCGTGCAGCGGCTGACCGGTGAGCATCATCACGTAGTTGGTGATGTCGACGATGTTGTTGTGCGGGCGCACGCCCAGGGCGTTGAGGCGCTTGACCATCCAGTCGGGCGACGGGCCGACCTTCACGTTGCGCACGATGCGGGCGACGTAGCGGTCGCACAGGCCCTCGTCGGCAATCTCGACGGAAAGCTCGTCGTCGGTCGCGCGGCCAGTCTCCGCCTTGATGGCGGGCAGATCAACGTGGAAATCGCGATCGAAGATGGCACCGGTCTCGCGGGCCATGCCGATCATGGACAGGCAGTCGGGACGGTTGGGCGTGATCTCGCAGTCGAGCACGGTGTCGCTCGAACCCACGTACTCGGCAAACGGCATGCCGCAGGGCGTGTCCTCGGGCAGGATCATGATGCCGGAGTGGTCGCCGCCCAGGCCGAGCTCGCGCGCAGAGCAGTTCATGCCCATGGACACGACGCCGCGAAGCTTGCTCTTCTTGATCTTGACGTCGCCGGGAAGCACAGCACCAATCATGGCCGTGACGATGTGGTCGCCGGCCTCGAAGTTCTGCGCGCCGCAGACGATCTGCAGCGGAGCGGGGTTGCCGTCGGCGTCGAGGTTCTTGTCGCCCACATCGACCGAGCACACATACATGTGGTCGCTATCGGGGTGCGGGGTCTTGGTGAGCACCTTGGCGGTCACCACGTGGTCGAAGGACTCGCCCACGGTGTCGATCGCCTCGACCTCGGTGCCGGTACGGATATATTCGTCCGAAAGAGTCTTGGGATCCTCCGGAATATCGATCATGGTCTTGAGCCAGTCGTAAGAAACGCGCATGTAGCTCTCCTAGTTCTTAATCTCCGCATAGGGAGGAATATCAAATGAAGACGTTCGCCTTAGGGTTGTCCAGGTGCCCCAGGTTGGCGTGAAAGAGGAGCGACGCGTACTAAAGGTACGCGAGCGACGGTTTGAACGCCAAGATGGGGTGCCTGGGCAAGCCTAAAATTGGTTCAAGAAGCGCATATCGCCAGTCATCAGGGTTCTGAGGTCGGGCAGGTCGTAGCGCAGGGCCGCGACGCGCTCGGCGCCAATACCAAAGGCGAAGCCGGTGTACTTCTCGGGATCGATGCCGCAGTTGATCAGAACGTTGGGGTCGACCATGCCGCAGCCCAGGATCTCGATCCAGCCGCTGTGCTTGCAGAAGTTGCAGCCCTTGCCGCCGCACACGTGGCAGCTCACGTCCACCTCGCAGGAAGGCTCGGTGAAGGGGAAGAAGTGCGGGCGGTAGCGCGTCTTGCGGTCCTCGCCAAACATGCACTTAACAAAGTAGTCGAGCGTGCCCTTAAGGTCGCCAAAGGTGATACCCTCGTCGACGACCAGGCCCTCGATCTGGTTGAACTGCGGCAGGTGGCAGGCGTCGGCCGTGTCGGGACGGTAGACGGTGCCCGGGCAAATCATGTAGATGGGCGGCTTTTGCGACTCCATGGTGTGGATCTGCACGCCCGAGGTCTGGGTGCGCAGCAGCACGTCGGACTCGCCGTGGGCGTGAGCCTCGGGGTGCGCAACGCTGCCGGGGTTATTGTCGACCACATAGAAGGTATCGCGGGCCGAGCGGCTCGGGTGATCCATGGGCGCGTTGAGCGCGGTAAAGTTGTAGTAGGAGGTATCGACCATGGGGCCAGACTCGACGGTGTAGCCGATGCCGCTAAAGATGTCTTCGGCCTCCTCGATGATCTGCTTGATCAGGTGCTGGTGGCCGATCTGCGGACGGATGCCCGGCAGCGTGATGTCAACGGCGTCGTGCTCCAGTGCGTGCTTGAGGGCGGCGGCCTTCATCTCGGTGGTACGCTCGTCGAGCATGCCCTCGATCAGCTGGCGCATCTCGTTGGCGCGCTTGCCCATCACGGGACGATCCTCGGGGGCGAGCTTGCCCATCATGCGCATCAGGCCGGTGATGCGGCCCTTACGACCAAGCAGCTCAACGCGCGCAGCCTCGAGCTTGGCGGCATCGTCGGCGCTTGCGACGAGCTCCTTGGCCTCTTCCTCGAGTTTGACCAGATCATCAATCAGACTCATGTCTTCCCTTTCGTCTCTCGCGCTCCCCGCTTGCCGAGGCGGCTGCCGCCGTCTGACGTTGCGAAAACGCGGCCCGGTTCGGTAACAAAAAAACCGTCCTCGGGCATGTGCATTGCCCAAGGACGGTTGAATTCCGCGGTACCACCTTGTTTGACCCGGCGGATGTCTGGCCCGCCGCGCCCACTCTGTGCCCCTTATCGCGAGGCTCACGGCTTCCCTACTGGGGCTTCGCCGCCGCTGGCCGCGCGCCCGTTGAGGTCGCTGCTCGGGAGTGAACGCTTGGCCCTTGTCACCGCAGGAAGGCTTGCAGCCCATGACCTTCCCTCTCTTGCCGGCGACGCGGCGGGCAAAACCCTCTCCGTCAACGCATTGGGCTATAGGATAACACATTCTGCGTGCGCATCGCCGCGTTCCGTTTTGTTCGCGCTGGGTACAAGGCAAGTAGCTGTGCAAACTGGCCGTGCACCCATCCGTGGCGCTCGACCTGCGAGATCAAGGATATAGGTATGGGAAAGAAACTCGATAAGAAAGCCAAGGCGGGCAAGAGCATCAAGAAGCTCCGCAAACTCGAGGGCAAGCTGTGGACCCGCGAGTACCTGCTCAAGATTGCCGAGTTTGACGGCGCGACCATTGCCCCCGCCAACGGCGCCGCAGCGCGCGCCGATGCCATGGGCACCCTTGCCGGCGAACATCATAAACTGCTGACCAGCAACAAGTCTGTCGAACTTGTGCGCTCGCTGGCACGCGAGACCGTCGCCGGCGGCAAGATCGACGACCCGCAGCTGCTCGACGAGATCCGCGTGCTCGGCCGCGACCAGCGCGAGGCAAGCGCCATCCCCACCGAGGAGGCCGAGGCCTGGACCAGGCTCACCTGCGAGGCCGATGCCGTGTGGCACAAGGCCAAGACGGCCAATGACTGGGCGAGTTTTGAGCCCTATGTGGATAGAATCGTCGCCCAACTTAAGCATCAGGCCGAGCTCATGGACCCCAAGCGCGACCC
>CAJMNP010000047.1 GCA_905214895.1 uncultured bacterium
TCGTCGAACAGGCGGTTGCGCGTCTGCTCAAACTCCTCGTCGCTGCCCATGTCCTCGATGCGATGGAGCTCGTCGAGCAGGTGGCGATGAACACCGGCATAGGACAGCAGCGCTTGGGCATGCTCGGACTGCGCGTACTTTTGGGGATTCGCGCTCATGTCGTTATGGACAAGCTCGCGTGCTGCATCGGTGAGCTCGGGGTGCGATGCCAGATAGGTGCGCTCCAAGTAGGCGGGGATGTAGACGCTTGGATCCATTAGAGGTCCCCTCCCTTAAATGGAAGCCCCTGCTCGGCTGCGCGTAGGATGCGCTCGTCGATCTGGGAACGCACGATGTCGTTGGTGGCGACCCAGGCGGCAAAGCTGGCGTTGTCGGGAGCGCCTAGGCCCTCCTGCAGCACCGGCGTCGCCTCGGACAGGGCAAGGACGAGCTCATCGGTGGAGCCCACGCCCACGTTGACGCGGGCATAGACGCCATCGGGAAACTCGGTTTGGAAGTAGAGCGCCTCGGCTGCGTGCGGGCACGAGCGTGCGAGGATGCGCAAGTAGTGCTCGGCGCCTTCGTAGTCCAGCTCGCGCCAGGCTGCGCTCATCAGTGCGATGAGCGTCCACGGGTCCAAGTCACGCTCTGCGTCCTTGGGACGGCGGCGCAGCGGCGTGTTGGCAAGATAAGGCACGGAGTGGGCGGAGCGAAAGCGCTTGAGCTCCTCGGCAGGGTATTCGAGCTTTGCCATGGCAAGCATCGCGGTGTGGCGGACGCCGGCGGGGTCGTTGGGCGCAAAGTCCAGGCTGCGATTCGCGGCATCCAGCGACATGCGGTAGCGGCCGCTAATGAGCGCGCGCGATGCCAAGGCGGCAAGCCAGCGCAGGTAGGGACGGCGGGTCAGGTCGCCTGCGGCCTCACGCTCGTAGGGGTCCTGTGCCGAGGCGATCTTGAGCGCCAGATCGTGCTCCACCTCGTCGCACTTGGACACCAGATACTGCACGTATTCCTCGTTGGATTCGGCAGTGAGCGCCGTCAGCATGCGCTGGGCATCCCAGTTGGCCGGATCGAGCGCGGCTGCCTCGCGGAGCATGTTCTCGGCTGCGGCTTCTTCTTGCTCTGCCTGGGCGTCGTCGGGGATAAAGGGGATGCGGTAGTCGACAGCCTCGACGACCTTGGCAATCAGATGCCCAGCTCGGTCGCGGTCGTGCACGATGAGCGGCGCGGGGTTACGGGTGAATTGTTCCATCAGACGCTCTACGGCGGCACCGTCGGTGAGCGGGATATTGTCGCGGCGCAGGGCCTCAAGAACGAGGCGATGGCAATCCTCTTGAATGGGATCGAATGCCATGGGGCCTCCTTTGCTGCGGTTAGGGTTCAAATGTCTCTATATAAGGTTCTAGTTTACCCGCATGTGGCACACCGGGGGTGCCGCACTTGGACATGCACCTTTGCACCACGAAGACGGATGTCGCACAAATGTCGGCACCTTGGACGACCGAGTGGTATCACGGTGCCGCAAACGGTCGATTTTTGGCGGCGAACGGGGCGCATTTTGGAGGGGTACCGTCCTGCCCGGGATATGTAGTCAACCCTGATAAAACGTTTGCCCAGCTTGGGAGTATGAGTGCCCCACAAGGGTCTTCAGGGATAGAAAAAACGTTTCATCATTGTTGGCTTTAGGTGAATAACTGACCAACCAGAACGGTAAAATAGTGTTTGTCTGAGCGTTGAGACGTTTAGACATCGTGCATTGTCATCGCCGGCAATGTGCAAACCGGTCCTAACGGAGCCAATCGGGTGCTCCGTTATATACGCAAGTCTAAGAGGGGCTTGTTTAGGAGGCACAGTATGGGACGTTTTACCAATCCTCGCGATCTGTACTTTGGTGAGGGCGCTCGCCACGAGGTGAAGAACCTCAAGGGCAAGAAGGCCATCATCGTTTCTGGCGGCAGCTCTATGCGCCGCGGCGGGTTCCTGCAGGACGTCGAGAACGACCTTAAGGAAGGCGGTTTCGAGGTCAAGCTGTTCGAGGGCGTCGAGTCCGACCCGTCCATCGAGACGGTCATGAAGGGCGCCGAGGCCATGCGCGAGTTCGAGCCCGACTGGATTATCGCCATCGGCGGCGGCTCGCCCATCGATGCCGCTAAGGCCATGTGGGTCTTCTACGAGTATCCCGAGGAGTCCTTCGATAACATCATCCAGCCGTTCAGCTTCCCCGAGCTGCGTCAGAAGGCTCATTTCTGCGCCATCTCCTCTACCTCCGGCACCGCTACCGAGGTCACTGCCTTCTCCGTCATCACCGACTACGCCAAGGGCATCAAGTACCCGCTGGCCGACTTCAACATCACCCCTGATGTCGCCATCGTCGACCCGGAGCTCACCTACACCATGCCCGCCAAGCTGTGCGCTCACACCGGCATGGACGCTCTGACCCACTGCATGGAGGCCTACGTTTCCACCTTCGCCTCTATGTTCACCGACGCCAACGCCCTGCACGGCATCCGCGAGATCGTCGAGTGGCTGCCCAAGTCCTATGCTGGCGACCATGAGGCCCGTCAGCACATGCACGAGGCTCAGTGCATCGCCGGTATCGCCTTCTCCTCGGGCCTGCTCGGCATCGTTCACTCCATGGCTCACAAGACCGGTGCAGCCTTTGAGAACGGTCACATCATCCACGGTGCCGCTAACGCCATGTACCTGGGCAAGGTCATCCAGTGGAACTCCAAGGACCCGCGTGCTGCCGAGCGTTACGCTTACGTGGCCAAGGAGATCCTGCACCTTCCCGGCGAGACCAACGAGGAGCTCATCGCTGCGCTCGTCCAGAAGATTCGCGACCTCAACGACCAGCTCAACATTCCGCAGTCCATCAAGGATTACGCGAATGGTGGCGTGAAGGTCGACGCCGAGAACCCGCAGATGGTTTCCGAGGAGGAGTTCCTCGCCAAGCTGCCCGAGATCGCCGCGAACGCCGAGCAGGACGCCTGCACGCCCGAGAACCCGCGTGAGACCAAGGCTGCCGACTTCGAGAAGATCCTCAAGGCCTGCTACTACGACACCGACATCGATTTCTAATCGACTCTTGTTATCGTAACGAGGGGCTCCGCACGTATCCGTACGGAGCCCCTTTCTTTTTTCTTTTAGAGAATGGGATAGTTATGGCTGCAATTTTCAATAGCCCCAGCAAGTACATCCAGGGTCCGGACGAGCTGGCCAAGCTCGGCTCCTATGTCGAGCCGCTCGGCGCTAAGGCCCTCGTCATCGTGACGCCTTCGGGCAAGAAGCGCGTCGGTGCCAAGATCGAGAGCGGTTTTGCCGAGGCCAAGGCCGAGCTGCTGTTTGAGGACTTTAACGGCGAGTGCTCCAAGGGCGAGGTCGATCGCCTGGTTGCGCTCGCTCGCGACAACGGTTGCGACATCATCGTCGGCGTCGGTGGAGGCAAGATCCTCGACACCGCGAAGGCCGTTGCCTATTACCTGGAGTCCCCGGTTATCATTTGCCCCACCATCGCTTCGACCGATGCCCCGTGTTCGGCACTTTCGGTGCTCTACACCGATGACGGCCAGTTCGATAAGTACCTGTTCCTTAAGGCAAACCCCAACATTGTCCTGATGGATACGACGGTTATCGCGGCGAGCCCGGTGCGCCTGACGGTTTCCGGTATGGGCGATGCGCTCGCAACCTACTTTGAGGCCCAGGCGACGCACGATGCCGACGGCGGCACCTGCGCTGGCGGCAAGGGCGGAATGGCCGGCCTGGCGCTCGCCAAGCTCTGCTACGAGACGCTTATGGCCGATGGCGTCAAGGCCAAGGTCGCGTTGGAGAAGGGTGCGCTCACGCCTGCCGTCGAGCACATCATCGAGGCAAACACGCTGCTCTCCGGCATTGGCTTTGAGAGCTCGGGCCTCGCTGCGGCCCATGCCATCCACAATGGCTTGACGATGCTGCCCGAGTGCCACGGCATGTATCACGGCGAGAAGGTCGCCTTTGGCACTATCGTCCAGCTGGTACTCGAGGATGCCCCGACCGAGAAGCTCGAGGAAGTCTTGGGCTTCTGCATTGAGCTGGGCTTGCCGGTCACGATGAAGGAACTTGGCGTTGCCGAGCTTACGCGCGAGCAGGCCATGGTCGTTGCCGAGGCCGCGTGCGCGCCCGAGGACACCATGTGCAACATGCCGTTTGAGGTGACGCCCGAGATGGTCGCAAACGCCATCCTGGGTGCCGACGCGCTGGGCCACTACTATCTCATGGATGAGTAAATCAAGCTAAGGAAGGGGCAAAGCCGGCAGATGGCTTTGCCCTTTTTGCTATGGTGCAAAGGGGTCAGGTTACTTTGCACCAATTGTTGTTGATGAAAGGGCGGATTCTCGTATGGCGCTTCCCATGGTATATGGCGGTCCCGGCCGGTATGTTCAGGGGCCGGGTGAGCTCTCGCGTCAGGGCAGGTATTTGTCATGGTTGGGCTGCGCTGCCTATGTCCTGTTTGACCAGGGCACCGAGGATCGGCTGTGCAGGCAGATCGTCGATGGATTTCTGGATGAAGATCTAAGCGAGCCGTTCTTTAAGATTTACAACGGTCCGTGTACGGAAGATGCCGTTGTCGAAATGGCCAAGGAAGCCCGGGCCGAGTATTGCGACATGGTGGTGGGCATTGGCGGCGGCAAGATGCTCGATATCGCCAAGGCCGTTGCGTTTTATGCCGAGTTGCCGTTGTGCGTATGCCCCACGGCGGCTTCGATGGACGGTCCGTGCAGCGCGATTTCGGTGCTGTATCACGAGGATGGGTCGTTCGACCACTACCTGATGCTCGAGAAGAATCCAGACCTGGTCGTGGTCGATACCAACGTGGTCGCGTCAGCCCCGCTGCGTATGACGGTCGCTGGCATGGGCGACGCGCTGGCAACGTACTTCGAGGCGCGTTCGTGCGCCGCGGCGCACGGCGCCAACGAGCACGGTGGCGCGCCGGGACACTTGGCCTTGGTTGCGGCTCGTGCCTGCTATGACACGCTTATGGAGTGCGGCGTCGCTGCCAAGCGCGATCTCAAAAAGGGCCGTATATCGCCGGCGGTTGAGCGTCTGATCGAGTGCAACATTCTGCTCTCGGGCGTCGGCTTTGAGAGCGGTGGCTTGGCGTTGGCACATGCCATCGCCAACGGTCTGACGATTCTGCCCGAGTGCAAGGCCATGCACGGCGAGGCCGTGGCATTTGGCCTGGTGGTCCAGCTGCGCCTGGAGCGTGCGCCCGAGCTTGATCAGGTGCTCGAGTTTTGCCAGCGCGTCGGTCTGCCGACGACGCTCGAGGAGCTGGGCCTTGGCGAGATTTCCGATGCCGATCTGCAGGGTGTTGCAAATGCGGTCTTTAGAAACGAGCGCAATATGGCCAACGAGCAGGCCAAGGCGACCAAACAACAGCTCGTGCAGCTCATGTGCGAAGCATAGCTTGGCACTTGATCGACCTTGTGCAATCGAGGCGGCGATAGGCATAGGCTATTTGCCGCAAAGATGCGCCGCATGTAATTTGCCCGAGGCGTGGGCCGATAGCGTATCATTATCTCTTGCTTGTTTGCACTGCTCAGGGAGGGGCCGCGCATGGCGCAGGAACACGATCTGTTTGATGACATAATCGAGATCAGCAAGGGTTTCGACTTTCTTAAAAACCCGCTTGGCGGTGTGACCGATGCACTCGATCCGTCGGCGCCGCAGTGGAATCCTGCCGACTACAAGGAGCGCCCGCGCGGCAACACCATTCCGTGCCTGACCTGCAAAAACGAAAAGAGCGGCTGCACCGCGTGCATGGACGTGTGCCCGGTCAACGCTATCGAGGTCGAGGAAGACTCCATCGAGATCCTCGACTCCTGTCGCAAGTGCGGCCTGTGCGCCGCTGCCTGTCCGACCGAGGCGATCATCTCGCCGCGCCTGGCGCCCAAAAACCTGTATGACGATATCGTCTCTGCTGCTACGAGCCACGAGACCGCCTACGTCACCTGCACGCGCGCCCTCAAGCGCATGCCGCGTGAGAACGAAGTCGTCGTTGCCTGCGTGGGCGATATTACGGCCGAGACCTGGTTCTCGGTACTGGCGGACTATCCCAACGTGAGCGTCTACCTGCCACTGGGCGTGTGCGATAAGTGCCGTAACACCGGCGGTGAGGACATTCTGGGCGAGGCAATCGCTACTGCCGAGGAGTGGGCCGGTACGGGCATGGGCCTGGAGGTCGACCCTAAGAGCCTCAAATGCCATAAGCGCCGCGAGTACGAGCGCAAGGAGTACATGGAAAAGATCGCCCGCACCACGGGCCTGACGGTGACCAAGCTCAATCCGGCGACGGCGGCGCTGGCCTCGGTGACGCAGAAGTTGAAGGCCCATCGCCATCAGATTACCCAGTTGGAGCGCACGCTCAACACCATGTGCGGCACCACGACGACCAAGCGTCGCCGTTCGCTCACGCACGGGCGCCAACTGGTACTCTCGACTCTGCAAAACCATCCCGAGCTTGCCCAGAACATGCAGGTGAGCACGCCGGAGTGCGATTTTGACAAGTGCACGTCGTGCGGCGAGTGCGTCAACGTGTGCCCCACGTTTGCCTGCGATCTGGTGGGAAGCGGCCGCTTTGCGTTGGAGTCCACGTATTGCTTGGGCTGCGGTGCCTGCGTCAAGGTGTGCCCCGAGCATGCGCTCAAGTTGGTTGAGCACGACGCGTCCAATCTGGTCGTCGTCGATCCCGAAGCCGAGGAAAAGGCCGCCCAGAAGGCGAAGGC
>CAJMNP010000048.1 GCA_905214895.1 uncultured bacterium
CTCCTGCGAGAGCGACCCCGGCCGCCTCACGACCTTCACCTTCGAGCTCCCGGCGAGGTGACAAACCGGTCAGGTCGATTTGTCATCTAAGGTGCACGTGCAGCCGAAGACGTCCGACCGGAATCTGAGAAGATATGTAGGCGGCCGCTCTCGGGGGCAGGTGCCTGGGCTCGCCCCTACAATTGCCGATGAGACGTGCAATCGCTCTTGAGGTCCTGAGACAGAGGTTTCCAATGAGGGATATCGAGACATCTCGCCTGCTGCTGCGGGCGTGGCGCGTGAACGATGCCGCGGAGGCAGCGTCGGTCTTCCGATACGCGTCAGATCCTCTGGTCGGCCCTCGCGCCGGCTGGCCTCCGCACGCGAGCGTCGATGAGAGTGCACGGATCGTCCGGGACGTCCTCGCCGTTGAGAACAACTGGGCGATCATCGTGAAGTTCGAAGGGGACGGTCCGGTCGGCAGCATCGCCCTCAAGCCGTTCAGCTCGCAGCTCCTGGACTGCTTTGACTCTGCTCCCGAGCTCCGGGAGCACTTCGGCAGGCTCGCGGGCGAGGGTGCGCTCGAGGTGGGCTACTGGATCGGTCGCTCCCTCTGGGGCAGGGGCTACATGACGGAGTCGCTCGGAGCGGTGCTTGAGTACGCATTCGGAACCTTGGGCGCCCCGGCCGTTTGGGGCCTGCACTTCGCCTCGAACGATGGTTCTGGTCGGGTGATGGAAAAGTGCGGTATGGCACCGGCGTTCGAACAGAGGGATGTGGCTTACCCGCTCGTGGGCGAGTCGCACGACACTGTCTGTCGCCTCGTCACCGCGGACCAGTGGGACTCGGTGCGGTAGCCTCGGGTTGAGCGCGAGTGGGCTGGTTTCTTCCGGCGTCTGGTTCCAGCAACTCCGTGACAATTCGACTTGATCGTGACAAACCGACCCGACCACTTTGTCACCCGAGCAACGGCATCAACCGCGCCCATGCCTCGTCGACGAACGTCGCTGCTGCACCATCCTCGCTCCCATGCACAAGCACCCACTCGAGCATGGTGAGCGCGCTTGAGGCGTAGAGCTTGGCGAGCAGCTCGACGGGCACGGTGGGCGTACCGTTCCCGGTGCCCCCACCGCCCACAAGCCGCTCCTCGAAGCTCTCCTCCAACAGGGCGCGGAACTGCGCCGCGAGGTCAGCCTCGGGGACGTGGATGGTCAGCAGGCAGGACAACTCGTCGCGCTCGCTCTCAAACCACGCGTACGCCCCGCCGACCACCGCCGCTACGTCCGAGGCCGCCGCGAACCGTTCCTCCATCATGGCCTGCGCTCGGGTCAAGACCTCCCCGACCAGGCAGCTGAGCAGCTCATACTTGTCCTCGTGGTGGTCGTAGAACGTCGAGCGTCCCACGCGGGCGCGGCGGCACAGCTCACCGACCGTCACGCGCTCGAATCCACGCTCGCGCACGAGCTCGAAAAATGCTGCGCGGATGGCCTCCTCCGACTTCTCCGTCCTTAGGTCTCCCACGCCTAGCCCCCATTCCAACCAATTTCGGACAAACTGTCCGATACCCTACATCCCATACGATACTGCTTGTGGCCAGCATGGCACCCCGGCACAAGAATCTCCCCGAAACCGAAACCGCCGGGAGGCATCATGTTCCACGCATACACCGGGGATGAGCAGTTCGATCTGCAGCTCAACCGCTTCACCCACCCCGAGCTCGACCCATCGGTCAAAGGCGACCTCGCCGAGGTCATCCCCCAGCTCCGCACCGCCGGGGACTGGTACCCCTGTTGGTCGGAGCTTGCCCGCCGGCGCGAGGTAGCCGGCGACCACGCCGTCGCCTCGGGCTACTGGGGCGCTGCGGCGTTCTACGAGCCGCTTGACTCCGAGACGAAGCGCGCGGCCGTCGCGGGGTTCCGCCGCGAGTTCTACGCCGGGTGGGACGGCCCCGAGCTGGAGCGCCTGGAAGTCCCCTACGCGGGGTCGAGCCTGCCCGCCTTACGGATCCGAACCGCCGCCGAGCACTCGGCGGAGCCGCTCCTGCTGTTCGGCGGGTTCGACAGCTATATGGAGGAGATGGCGGGCTGGTTGCGCGCGCTGGGCGACTGCGGGCGCGACGTCGTCATCTTCGACGGGCCCGGCCAGGGGACGGCGCTCATGCGCGGCCTCGCCATGCCGCTCGCCTGGGAGCGCCCCGTGGGGGCAGTGCTTGACGCGCTGGAGATCGAGCGCTGCGCCGCGATGGGGATGTCGCTCGGCGGGCTGCTTGTGATGCGCGTGGCGGCGTTCGAGCCGCGCGTTACGCGCATCGTGGCGATGGACGTGTTCTACCGGATGTTCGACGCGCTGGAGATCCGCCTGCCCCGGACCGCGGGCGTCGCGCTCGAGTTCCTCGTGTGGTGCCGCGCCTCAGGCGTACTCGATGCTGCCGTTAGCCGCCTCGCGGCGCGTGACCACGACATGGCCTGGAAGCTGCAGCAGGCCCTGGCCATCACGGGGACGGACAGCCCACACGAGCTGCTCTACGAGCTCGAGCGCTGGAGCTTCGCGGGCCTGGGCCCGCTCGTGCGACAGGACGTGCTGCTCTTCGCGGGCGAGCGCGACCAGTACGTGCCGCTTCGGCGGCTCGGCCAGGTGGCGCGCGAGCTCGTGAACGCCAACAGCGTGACGACGCGCGTCTTCACTGATGCCGAGCACGCGGCGGAGCACTGCCAGGTGGGGAACCTCCCATTGGCCCTCGGCGCCGTGCGCGACTGGTTGGATGAGACGGAGGAGCGGCTGTATTCCGTAACATCTAAATCGACAAAAACGGCAGCATAAAGTCGACACTTCCCGCAAGGGGCATGCTGACCAGATCGCAGGGCTATCTTGGTGGTGCTTCGTATCTACCAAAGGAGGCCCGGAGAGGAAATGATCAGCATGACCGATAAGAATTCTATACGCCTGCTGTGGCGGCAGGGGGACAGCGTCGCCGAGATCGCGCGCAAGACCGGCGTGAGCCGGGACACCGTCTACAAGTACCGCGACATGGACGACTTCAGCCCCGAGCCGCCCGCGAGGCGGGCGCAGGGCTCAAAGCTCGACCCGTACAGGCCCCTGATCGAGTCCTGGCTCGACGACGACATGCGCAGCGGGCGCAAGCAGCGCCATACCGCGAAGCGCGTCCACGACAGGCTCGTCTCCGAGTGCGGCGCCGACGTCTCCGTCAGCACCGTGGAGCGGTGCGTCAGGGAGATTAGGGCCCGCCGCTCGGCGGAGGCGGCCGACGCCCAGTACCTCGACCTCGTCTGGGGCCCCGGCGAGGCGCAGGCCGACTTCGGCGAGGCCGACTTCTACGTGAGGGGGATGCGGACCACGCTGAGCTTCTTCGTGATGACGTTCCCGTACTCCAACGTCGGGCTGGCCCAGGTCTTCCCGGGCGAGACGTCGGAGTGCGTCTGCCAGGCCCTGCGCAACGTCTTCGAGCACGTCGGCGGCGTGCCGACCAAGATCGTCTTCGACAACGCGACCGGCGTCGGCCGCCGCGTCGGCGGCGGGGTCCGGACGACCGAGCTGTTCGCCGCCTGCAGCGCCCACTACGGCTTCCGCTTCAGGTTCTGCAACCCCCGCTCGGGCAACGAGAAGGGCAGCGTCGAGAACAAGGTGGGCTGCGTGCGCCGCAACCTCTTCGTCCCCGTCCCCCAGCTGTGGGACGCCGGCGCCTTCAACCGCAGGCTGCTCGAGCGCAGCCTCGCCATGTCCGACAAGCCCCACTGGATAAAGGGCGAGCGCGAGCTCGATCTCTTCGAGGCCGACAGGCTGGCGATGCTCGGGCTGCCGGCCAAGCCCCTCGACTGCGTCACCTACGTCTCTCGCACCGCCGACAAGAAGGGCAAGGTCTCGGTCGGCGAGAGGGGCCGCCACCTCTACTCCACGCACCCGTCGCTCTCGCGCCGCAGGCTCACGGTCGGCCTGCGGGCGACGACCGTGAGCGTCTACGACCCCGACAGCGGCGAGCTCGTCTGCGAGCACCCCAGGGCCTACGGCAGCGCCCCGACCGACACGTCCGACCCCGCCTCGCAGCTCGCCCTGCTGGCGTGGAACGCCGGCGGCTGGGAGAACAGCAGGGTGAGGGAGGCGCTCCCCGACGAGCTCAGGGAGCATATGGACTCACTGGACAGGGCGGGCCTGAAGGCCGAGCTGAGGGTGATGCGCGACCAGGCGGCCGCCTCCGGATGGGAGGCCACGCTGCAGGCGGTGCGCCTCGCCTACGAGGCGACCGGCCGCATCGACGAGGCGTCGGTCGCCGTCAGCGCGGCGCGCGCCGCCACGGGGACCGTCACCTACGACGAGCCCGTGGACCTCGGCGTCTACGACGGCTTCATGGGGGTGGCGTAGATGGCCAGGGCCGCATGCCCCGACAGGCGCCTGCTCGAGTCCTCGCTGAGGGGCAAGGCGCGCTCGATGCTGTTCTCGAACAGCGTCGTCGACGAGTTCTGCGAGGGGGCGACGCTCCCCGAGATGAGGGCGGTCGAGGGCCTGCTGGCCAGGCAGATGGAGGTCAGGGCCGCCAACCAGCTGGAGAGGAGGATGCGCAGGGCGAGGTTCCCCGCGGCCAAGTCGCTCGACGGCTACGACTTCTCCCAGGTCTCGTTCCCCGACGGCTACGGGGAGGCCGACCTCAGGTCGCTCGCCTTCATCGACGCGTGCCAGGACTTCGTCTTCCACGGGAAGACGGGCAGGGGCAAGACCCACCTCGCCATCGCGGTCGGCGCCGCCGCCGTCAGGGCCGGCAAGTCCGTGAGGTTCTTCACCGTCGCGCAGCTCGTGATGCACCTGGCCGACGCGCGCGACCGCGGCAGGCTGCGCAGGGAGCTCGACGACCTGCTGTCGGCGGACCTGCTGGTACTCGACGAGCTCGGCTACGTGCCGCTCGACGTCGAGGGGGCGAGGCTGCTGTTCCAGGTCATGTCGGCCCCCGAGGGCACCCAGAGCCTCATAGTCACCACCAACATAGAGTTCAGCAGGTGGGGCACGGTGTTCGGCGACGACAAGATGGCCGCGGCCGTCGTGGACAGGCTCGTCTACACGGGCAGGCTGGTGGAGTTCAACGGCGCCAGCTACAGGATGGAGAACGCGCTGATGCTCGGGAAGGGTGAGGCCGAATGAGGTACGCCGCGGAGGACTGCCCGGTGAACAGGATGAAGGACCGCGACGCCGGCGCCTGGGACGCGCAGACGCTCTGCGGGCTCTTCCAGTGCCCGGGCTGCGGGCTGACGCCGGACCACCCGCTGATGACGGGCGAGCGGGGCGGGATGGAGGAGGTGCCCCCGGAGGACCGGGAGATACCGTTCTAGGCAGCGGGCGGGCCGGCCGCGACGGCGCCGGCCCGCCCGGAGGCGGTCAGCATGAGGGTGTCGAAATTCGACAGACGTATTTGTCGATTTTTACTTGACGGAACACAGCCTCCGCCCTCATGGACGCGTTCGGGATAGAGGAGCTGGCGCCCGGCGAGCTCGACCTCACGCCCGGCTGCATCGACAGGGCCAGGGCCGCGAGGGGCGAGGGGCCGCTGGCGGGATAGGCGGCGGGCCGGGACATGGGCCGGAGGGCCCGTTGCGCTGAGTCCGGAACGGCTGCGCGGCGGGCTGGCGGAGCATGCGGCGGCGGCATGGGGGCACCGGCCTCCATAGCCTCTCCACCTGCGGAAACGGTGCGACGACCAGGTGCCGGGAGCTATTCCCGCGTTGCGCTAGCTGCGGAAACGCGGGGCCCGCTCAGGCTGTTGCGTTAAGATTGAAAATCAACCAGAATCGCCCACTCGTCTCCGGCTTTTCTTGCGAAATTGATTTACAGCCGGTTCAGATTTGCCGTAATGAAGGAAGACAAAAAACCAACAGGTTTTGTAAGGCGGGGGCGCTAAAGCGGTTCCGCCTAGTTTTTTATCTGGGTAATAACGAATAGCGTAGGATGACTGAGCGCAAACCGACATTATGCGCACCATGGTCATTGTCGGCCTCATCTCCGGCGAGACACGGCAATTTGTCGAGAACGCACCGGGTTCACGCCATCGATCGACGGCGGCGAGCATATCTTTACCCCGGAGCCCAAACAATGAGCCGTACCCTCGCTAATCGCAACGCAGCCCAGGCCCGCGCGCGCAAGCGCTGTTCCCAGTAGGAAAAGCACTGCGGACAGGGCAATCCAATGGCTGTCGCCGGTCTTGGGGAGCGTAGCGGTAGTTGCGGTGGCTGCTTTGGGCTTGGAGGACTTGCTGACGGTGGTATTGGTCACGGTGGCCTTAGTCACTGTCGTCGCGGTTGTCCTGGTTGTCGCGCTCGCGGGCTTCACCGTCGGTCTAGCCGTCTTTCCCGCGCCCGGCTCTGTAGCGGGCTCTCCGGCGGCAGCCCCGCCATCACCCGGCACATCTCGCGTGTCGGTCTCCCCCGCCAGGATAGTGGCGCCCTCGGGCTCGATCACCGCATGCGCTGCCACGGACCCGTCGGCATCCACCACGCCGCCTGTGCCAAAGGCCCCGCCCGCAGGCGCCACAAAGCGCGCGAATGCAAGCGACCCGCCCAGGCAGGCGACGCCGCCGTCGGCGCCCGACGCATCAAGCCAGGACGCATCGACGGCAAGCTGCCCGGCCGCGCCACCGCCAGCAGCCCCGCCCAGCAGACACACGCCATAGGCGCGCACGCCCGCCCCGGAG
>CAJMNP010000049.1 GCA_905214895.1 uncultured bacterium
GCGAGGTCAGCAGCTCGTGCTCGCGTGCGAGCAGGCTCGCCAAATCGTGATGGGCGCGCAGAATGTCGAGCGCATCGGATGGATGCTCGGCAACTTCTGCCACGGCGGCGACCGGTGCGGCGTCGACCACGCGGTAGAAGAGCTGCGCGAGCAATGGCATCAAGAACACCGTGATGGCACCGGCGGCAACCATGACCGACGCAATATCTTGCGACAGCGCGCCCGCGTTGACGGCAACGCTTGTCACGGCAACGATGATCGGCAGCGCCGTGGTGCAGTACAGGGCCACGGTAATGCGACCATACGCCGACACATCGCGCGTCGCAGGACAAATGCTCATAGAGATGAGAATGGGCACGGCACGAATAATCAGCAACGCCACGATAAAGCCCGCGAGCAAGCCCGGGCGCGACGCCACGGCCGTCAGGTCGATCTTTGCGCCCGATACGGTAAAGAACACCGGAATCAAAAAGCCGTAGGCCAGGCCATCGAGCTTGGTCTCGAGCGTATGGTTACCCTCGGGGATGATGTAGCGCAAGACAAAGCCGGCGGCAAAAGAACCCAACACGATATCGAGGTCAAAGACGGCCGAGAACGCCACGAGCGTGACCAGGATGAGCACCGTCAGGCGCACGAAGGTCTGCGACGTGGTATCGGCGCGTTCCTCGACAAACGCAAAGAAGCGGCTGCCGACGCGCTTGGAGCGGCTTGGGACCACGGCCAGCAACACGCAGACCACCGCAAACAAGCCAAGGATTACAAGCGTCTGGATGCCGGTGCGGGCAGACAGCAGCACCGACATGGCGAGCACGGGGCCGAGCTCACCCCAGGTGCCATACGCAAGAATCGAGTCGCCCACGCGCGTGCCGGTGAGCGAGCGCTCACGCATGATGGGCACGAGCGTGCCGAGCGCCGTCGAAGTGAGGGCAAGCGTCACGGCGATACCGTCGAAATGGCTGACCGAGAACCACGGAGTAAAGCGCACGGCAAGCCAGGCGATACCAAACGTGACGACCCACGTCGCCAAGCCGTAGCGCCCCTCGACGCCCGTGATGCTCTTGGGGTCGATCTCAAAGCCGGCGAGCAGGAACAAAAAGGCCAGACCGAGCTCGGACACAAGCGAGACCTCGGCATCTACATGGATAATGTCGAGCATATGGGGTCCCAGCACCGCGCCGAACACGAGCAAAAAGACCGTTTCGGGAATGGGTTTTCCGGGAATCGCCGAGGCGATGAAGGGGCTTGCAAAGGCCACGAGCGCGATGATGGCGAGTGAAACGAATGCCATGTGATGCCTTTCTCTTGTTTGCGCTTCACTGTAGCACCCTCGCCGTCCTCAACGCGCCGCGAGCTGTCGTATCATAGTGAGGTTTACAAACATGTGGCTCAAGGCGACCGCAGGGCAGACCCCGCAAACCGACCGCTGCCGCATACCGTACCGTACGCCCAACCGATCAGGAAGGCAGGAACCAATGGTCTCTCGTATCTACGTGGAGAAGAAACCCGGGTTCGACGTCGAGGCTCAGCAGCTCAAGGGCGAGCTGACCGAGATTCTCGGCATCAAGGGCATCGAGGCCCTGAGGATCATCAACCGCTACGACGTCGAGGGCATCGACGAGGAGCTTTTCCGCTCCTGCGTGCCGACCGTCTTTAGCGAGCCCCAGGTCGATGTGACCTACGACGAGCTCCCCGCAAGCGATGGCGCCGTCTTTGCCGTCGAATTCCTGCCTGGCCAGTTTGACCAGCGCGCCGACTCCGCCAGCGAGTGCGTGCAGCTCATCAGCCAGGGCGAGCGCCCCGCCGTGCGCTCCGCCAAGGTCTATATGATCTCGGGCGCTCTGGACGAAGCCGCCATCGAGGCCATCAAGCACTACGTGGTGAACCCCGTCGAGGCGCGCATCGCCTCGCTCGACCTGCCCGAGACGCTGTACATGGAGACCCCCGAGCCCCAGCCCGTCGAGGTGCTCGACGGCTTCCGCGAGCTCGATGAGGCCGGCCTCGCCGCCTTTATTTCCGAGCGCGGTCTTGCCATGGACGAAGCGGACATCGCCTTCTGCCAGCAGTACTTCCGCGATGAGGATCGCGATCCCACCATCACCGAGATCCGCGTGATCGACACCTACTGGTCCGATCACTGCCGCCACACCACCTTCGGCACCGTCCTGGACAACGTGACGATCGACGACGCCGTGGTGCAGCAGGCCTTCGACCGCTACATGGAGATGCGCCACGAGCTCGGTCGCGACGCCAAGCCCGTCTGCCTCATGGACATGGGCACCATCGGCGCCAAGTACCTTAAGAAGACCGGCGTCATGACCGATGTCGACGAGTCCGAGGAGATCAACGCCTGCACCGTCAAGGTGAAGGTCGATGTCGACGGCGAGGACCAGGACTGGCTGTTCCTGTTTAAGAACGAGACCCACAACCACCCGACCGAGATCGAGCCCTTCGGCGGTGCCGCCACCTGCGTGGGCGGCGCCATCCGCGACCCGCTCTCGGGCCGCAGCTACGTGTACCAGGCCATGCGTGTCACCGGCGCCGGCGACCCCACCGTCCCCGTGTCCGAGACGCTCGAGGGCAAGCTGCCGCAGCGCAAGCTCGTGACCACCGCTGCCGCCGGCTACTCCAGCTACGGCAACCAGATTGGCCTTGCCACCGGCCAGGTCAACGAGCTCTATCACCCCGGCTACGTGGCCAAGCGTATGGAGGTCGGCGCCGTGGTGGGCGCTACCCCGGCAAACCACGTGCGTCGCGAGTGCCCCGCCCCCACCGACAAGATCATCCTGCTGGGCGGCCGCACCGGCCGTGACGGCATCGGCGGCGCCACCGGCTCCTCCAAGACTCAGAACACCGAGTCCATCGAGACCTCGGGCGCCGAGGTCCAGAAGGGCAACGCCCCGGTCGAGCGCAAGCTGCAGCGTCTGTTCCGCCGCGGCGACGCCTGCCGTCTGATCAAGCGCTGCAACGACTTTGGCGCCGGCGGCGTCTCGGTCGCCGTGGGCGAGCTTGCCGACGGCCTGTATGTCGACCTGGACACCGTGACCAAAAAGTACGACGGCCTGGACGGCACCGAGCTCGCTATCTCCGAGTCCCAGGAGCGCATGGCCTGCGCCGTCGCCGACGGCGACGTCGAGGAGTTCATGGGCTACGCCGCCGAGGAGAACCTCGAGGCGACCGTTATCGCCGAGGTTACCGCCGAGCCGCGTATGCGCATGGCCTGGAACGGCGTTGCCATCGTCGATCTGTCCCGCGAGTTCCTCAACTCCAACGGCGCGCCCAAGCACCAGGTCGCCCACGTATGCGCCCGCAGCGTGTGGCAGCCCAGCTGGGCCGGCACCACGCTTGCCGAGCGTATGACCTCGCTTGTCACCGACCTCAACGTCGCCTCCAACAAGGGCCTTTCCGAGCGCTTCGACTCCACCATCGGTGCCGCAACCGTGCTTATGCCTTTTGGCGGCAAGACGCAGCTCACCCCGAGCTCGGCCATGGTCGCCAAGTTCCCCGTGGACGGCGAGACCACCACGGCAAGCGCCATGGCATGGGGCTTCAACCCCTACCTGATGGAAGCCGACCAGTTTGCGGGCGCCTACCTGTCCGTGGTCGAGTCCATCGCCAAGCTCGTGGCTGCCGGCTTTGAGCACAAGCGCGCCTATCTCTCCTTCCAGGAGTACTTCGAGCGTCTGCGCACCGAGGCCGAGCGCTGGGGCAAGCCCACGGCAGCCGTCCTGGGCGCTCTCATGGCCCAAGTCGACCTGGGTGCCGGCGCCATCGGTGGCAAGGATTCCATGAGCGGCTCGTTTGAGGACGAGGCCGGCGAACTCAACGTTCCGCCGACTCTGATCAGCTTCGCTGTGGCCGTAGGCCGCGCGGCGCGCGCCGTCTCCCCTGAGTTCAAGGGTCTGACGCACCGCGTCGTCCACATCGCCCCCGCCACCTACGGCGAGGACTACCGCCCCGACGCCCAGCAGCTGCTCGCCGCGTTTGACGCCGTCGAGGCGCTCACCGCCGCCGGCGACGCCCTGGCCGTCTCCACGCCCGGCTACGGCTGCGGCGCCGAGAGCCTCTTTAAGATGTGCGTCGGCAACCAGATCGGTATCGAGCTTGCCGAGGATGTGGACGTGGAGAGCCTCTTCACCCCGCTCTACGGCAGCTTTATCGTCGAGCTTGCCGAGGATGCCGAGCTGCCCGAGGTCGCCGACGGCGTTGTCGTCGAGCCCCTGGGCACCACCGTCGAGGGCTATGTCATCGATACCGGCTCCGAGGTCATCGAGCTCTCCGAGCTCCAGGAGGCCTGGGAGAGCGGCATCGAGGGCGTCTTCGCCTACCGCAGCGCCGGCAAGACCCCCGAGGTCGAGACCATCGACTTCCGCGCCAAGGACATCCACGTGTACGGCGGCGCCAAGATCGCCCGCCCGCGCGTGATCATCCCCGTGTTCCCCGGCAACAACTGCGAGTACGACAGCGCCCGCGCCTTCCGCGCAGCCGGTGCCGAGGCCGACACCTTCGTGATCAACAACCTCACGCCCGAGGCCGTCGCCGAGAGCACCCACGAGCTCGCCCGCCGCATCCGTGCAAGCCAGATCGTCATGATCCCCGGCGGCTTCTCGGGCGGTGACGAGCCCGACGGCTCCGCCAAGTTCATCACGGCGTTCTTCCGCGCTCCCGAGGTCACCGAGGCAGTTCGCGACCTGCTCAAGGCCCGCGACGGCCTGATGCTGGGCATCTGCAACGGCTTCCAGGCTCTGGTCAAGCTCGGCCTGGTGCCCTACGGTGACATCGTCGACGCCACGCCGGATGCGCCCACGCTGACCTTTAACACCATCGGCCGCCACCAGAGCCGCCTGGTGCGCACCCGTATCTCGTCCAACCTGTCCCCGTGGCTGTCGCAGTGCAGTCTCGACGACCCCTACACCGTCGCCATCAGCCACGGCGAGGGCCGCTTTGTCGCCAACGACGAGGTGCTCGCCCAGCTGATCGCCAATGGCCAGGTCGCCACGCAGTACGTGGGCGAGGACGGCAAGCCGAGCATGGACCTTTCCGTCAACCCCAACGGCTCCGCACTCGCCATCGAGGGCATCACGAGCCCCGACGGCCGCGTCCTGGGCAAGATGGGCCATGCCGAGCGCCGCGGCGACAACCTGTACCGCAACGTGCCCGAGCATGTCCCCGGCGATAAGTTCATGCCGATCTTTGAGAGCGGTGTAGCCTACTTCGCTTAATGCGTCCCATCGGGTACAATCCCCTCGGGTAACAACACCCGCCACCGGCACGCCCGGTGGCGGGTTCTTTTTTGCTTCGCGCATACAGGAAGGACATCATGGAAAGCCGCAAGCCGTATCTCGCCACCCTGCCCGGACTCATCCTGGGCTGCCTCGTCTGCTGCGCGCTCTGGGGGTCGGCTTTTCCCTGCATCAAGATTGGCTACGGCCTCTTTGGCATTCCCGCGCACGACAGCGCCTCGCAGCTGCTCTTCGCAGGTCTGCGCTTCACCCTTGCCGGCATGCTGGTCATTGTTGGCATGAGCGTGGCCCAGCGGCGACCGCTCGTTCCGCAAGCGCGCGATATCAAGCCCATCTGCATCTTGTCGCTCTTCCAGACCATCGGCCAGTACTTCTTTTTCTACCTTGGTCTCTCCCGTGCAAGCGCTATGTCGAGCTCTATCATCGAGGCCAGCGCCAACTTCCTAGCCATCCTCTTTGCCGCCCTGGCGTTTCGCACCGAAAAGCTCGATGCGGCCAAGGTGCTCGGCTGCGTACTGGGCTTTGCCGGTGTCGCGCTCGTCAACCTTTCGGGCGCGGACGGCACCTTTGGCTTTACGCTCGACGGCGAGGGCTTTATCCTGGCCTCCACCGTCGCGGGTGCCCTTTCGACCTGCCTGATCGGCATCTTCTCGCGCGAGCACGACGGCGTCTTGCTTGCCGGGTGGCAGTTCTTGGTCGGCGGCCTGGTCCTCACCGCCATCGGCTTTTTGATGGGTGGCACGCTCTCCCCCACGGCGATTGCCCCCGCCATCGCGCTCATCATCTACATGGCGCTTATCTCCGCGGTCGCCTACTCGCTGTGGTCGCGTCTGCTTGCCGTCAACCCCGTCAGCCGTGTCTCGGTCTTTGGGTTTATGAACCCCGTCTTTGGTGTGCTGTTGAGCGCGCTGCTGCTCGGCGAGGGTGCTGGCACGAGCCCCGTTACCGTCATCGTTGCCCTGCTGTTGGTCTGCGGCGGCATCATCATCGTCAACAAACCCAAAAAAGCCTAACGAACTGCCCTTATTTAGCAGAGGGGATTCACATATTTTAGTTTAATGGAGTACATCGGTGAGCTGAGGGCCGCCACGCACGCCAACGTGCGCCCCTTTTTTCTAGCGTATCTGGATGCCGGCTTTCTTTTTCTCGGCCTTGACGCGGTAGAGCTCCGCATCGGCAGCGCGAAGTAAGTCTTGCCAGGTATCAACACTATCGCCAACCCGCGCGTAACCGATGGACATCCGCAATGCATACGGTACCTCGGCACGAGCGAGCTCGTCGTTAATCGCCGAACACAGGTCTATGATGTCCTGTTCCGCCGCTGCCTTTTGGAACACCACAAACTCATCGCCACCATAACGCGCGATAAAGCCACCAGACGCCGAGCAGACCTCTT
>CAJMNP010000050.1 GCA_905214895.1 uncultured bacterium
ATACCTATTGGCCCGACTTTGATCGTTGGGGCCTTGTCGACGCCATTTTGGCCTACCAGGGTCGCGACCGTAGGTTTGGTGGACTGAGTAAGACCGAGGAGGCTTAATCGTGTCCGAACGTCCAAAGGCATCCGCTCCCAAGGCGCCTACTTCCGCGAGGCCAGCGCGTAAGGCTGCCACTGCAGGAGCGCCTACAGCGAAGGGCGGCTCCGGTTCGTGGCTGGCGGGCTTTATCACCCGCGCCGCCGCCGGTATCGTCTATGCCGTTGTCTTTATCCTGTGCCTGGTTTTGGGTATTGTTCCCACGGCCATCTTCGTGTCCGTCATGAGCGGTCTGTGCTGCTATGAGTTCTTCCGTATGACGAGGCTCGATGGCAAGGTTGCCAACGAGCGCCTTGGTATCGCTGCCGCCGTGCTCTTTCCGCTCTCGGCACTGGGCGATTCGCTGCTGTTGAACGCCCTGCTGTTCGCTTTGATGCTTGCGGTTGGTATCTGGTATGTCTGGTCTCCGCGCACTCGCATCTCTGATGTTGCCGTGACGCTCATGGGTCCTATCTACACTGGCTTTATGCTGTCGGCCATCGTGCTGTTGCGCGATGCCGTGCCCGGTTTTGCCGGCGCCCTGCTTTCGGTGGGCGTTTGCGCGTCCCTTTGGGTCTCCGACTCGTTTGCCTACATCGTGGGCAGCCGCATCGGTAAGCATAAGATGGTCCCCAAGATCTCTCCCAAAAAGAGCTGGGAAGGCTTTGTCGGCGGCATTTTGGGCTCTGTCTTGATCTGGCTCATCCTGTGGGCAACGCACTTCTACAAGCTGAGCCTGCCCTATGCACTGCTGTGCGGCGTGGTCGTCTCCATCCTGGGCGTTATCGGCGACCTCATCGAGTCGCGTATCAAGCGCGGTGTGGGCGTCAAAGATTCCGGCAATCTCATCCCGGGCCACGGCGGTATGCTCGACCGCAGCGATTCGCTCATCTTTGGCTGCATTACCGCGCAGCTGCTGCTGATGATCGGAGGCGTGCTGTAATGGCGTATCAGACCACCTACGGTCCCGATGGGCGTCTTCGAGTTGCCATCTTGGGCTGTACGGGTTCTATCGGCACTCAGGCGCTCGACGTGTGCCGTCAGCATGCCGATCGCCTGCAGGTGACGGCGCTGTCCGTTAACTCCAGCACCTCCGAGCTCGTTGCCGCTGCCCGTGAGTTCTCGGTTCCGGCGGTTGCCGTGGCGGACGCCTCCCATGGCGCCGACGCTGTGCTGCAGGAACTGCCCGAGGGCACGGGGCTCGGCGTTGGCGCACAGGCCGTGTGCGAGCTCGCATGCCGCGATGATGTCGACTGCGTGCTCGTGGCCATCGTGGGCGCTGCCGGTCTCGAGGCGAGCCATGCTGCCCTGATTTCGAACAAGCGTCTTGCCCTGGCCAACAAGGAGTCGCTCGTCGTCGGTGGCGATCTGCTTATGCCGTTGGCGCAGCCGGGACAGCTTATCCCGGTCGACTCCGAGCATTCTGCCATCTACCAGTGCTATCTGGGCGAGAATCCGCGCGAGGCTCACTGCATTTGGCTTACCTGCTCGGGCGGTCCGTTCTTTGGCCGTACGCGTGACGAGCTCGATCGTGTGACGCGCGCCGATGCCCTGGCGCATCCCACGTGGGCTATGGGTGCCAAGATCACGATTGACTCCGCCACCCTCATGAACAAAGGTCTGGAGCGTATCGAGGCCATGCATCTGTTTGGCTGCGATCTTGATTTCATTAACGTGGTCGTGCAGCGCCAGTCTAAGATTCACTCCATGGTCGAGTTTGCCGACGGATCTGTGATGGCGCATCTCGGCGCCTCCGACATGCGCATTCCCATCCAGTTTGCCTTCTCGTATCCCGAGCGTTGGGATACGCCGGCTCCGCGTATCGATTTCCGTGAGTTGGGGCAGCTTACCTTTGACGCGGCCGATATGGATACCTTCCGCTGCCTTGCGCTGGCCGAACGTGCCGGCAAGACGGGCGGCACCATGCCATGCGTGCTCAATGCCGCTAACGAGGTCGCCGTCGATGCCTTCCTGCATGATGGCTGCAGCTTTACCGATATCGACCGCATTGTGGAATCCTGCATGGATGCTCACGATGCGCAGGCGGTCGATTCGTTTGAGCAGCTTCGCGACATCGATGCTTGGGCGCGTGAAAAGGCCGCACAGGTGCTCGTTGCAACCCGTTCTTAACCCATAAGGATTGCTTTTTCGTTTTATGGATACTGTTCTGAGCGTTCTCTCATCGGTCTTTTGGGGCCTGCTGATGCTTTCCGTCCTCGTGTTTTTGCACGAGGGCGGCCACTTTTTGGCGGCGCGTGCCTGCGGTGTCCGCGTGACCGAGTTCTTCTTGGGCCTGCCTTGCCGCTTTGATATCCATCACACGTCGCGTCGCATCGGCACCAAGTTTGGCGTGACGCCGCTGCTGCTGGGTGGCTATGCCGCCATCTGCGGCATGGATCCGACCGACGTCTCGTGTGCCGATCGCGTGCTCGCGGCCATTTATCGCCACGGCCGGGTTACGGTGGCCGATCTTGCCGTCGAGCTCGAGCTGTCCGAGGAGGATGTGCTCGAGGCCTGTGTTTTGCTGTTGGGCTGGGGCTCCATCGCTCCCTGGTATGAAGAAGGGGAAAAGCCTTCGCCCAGTTACTATCCCACCAAGTACCAGACCTTGCCGCGTGACGCGGCGGGTTATACCACCTTTGACGGCCGTCGGTTCGATCGCGAGCATGCGACTGCCGAGGGCGATGTATGGGAACTGCCGTGCGGCGAGGCCGAATTCCTTGCACGCGAGCGCTCGCACACTTATTTGGGCCAGGGCTTTGTCAAGCGTGCCTTTATGCTGCTTTCGGGCATTATCGTCAATATCCTGACGGGCTTTTTGCTCCTTATGAGCATCTATTCCATCGCGGGTGTCACGGTGCCGGTGGATACCAATGTGATCGGCCAGGTTGACGAAGGCTCGATTGCCGCCTCAGCGGGAATCGAGGGCGGCGACGCGATTCTTTCGGTCGACGGAGTATCGTGCTCTACCTGGATGGACGTTTACGATGCCATCGGCAAGGCTGCCGGTAAGGACGATATTGCCATTGAGTACGAGCGTGACGGCAAGCAGCATTCGACCACGGTTGCGCTCAAAGAGGACGAGCGCCTGGGTGTGTATGCCTCTACGCAGGTGGTCCGTTTGGACCCCATCACGTCGGCTCGCCTGTCGTTCTCTTATGTCGTGCAGACAGCGGAGGGCGTGATGCGCCTGCTCCAGCCGCAGCATACGATGGAGATTCTCGATCAGTCCTCTTCGATCGTGGGAATTAGCGTTATGTCCTCACAGGCCGCTGCTGCCGGCCCTGCCACGTTCCTTTCATTTGCCGCCCTCATCTCGTTCTCGCTTGGCTTTATGAACCTGCTGCCCATCCCGCCACTCGATGGCGGCAAGCTGGTCATCGAGATTATTCAAAAGATTGCGGGCCGCGAGCTTCCGCTCAAGGTCCAGACGATTGTGAGCTATGTGGGCATCGCGCTCTTTGCGCTGCTGTTTGTCTATATGCTTCGTTCCGACATCCTTCGATTTATTCTGTAGGGGAGTGTTTGGATTGTCTTTATCCCATCCTTTGCCTCGCGAGCTGACGCGCCCCGTGCATGTGGGCGGTGTGCAGATCGGTGGCGGCGCGCCGGTGGTGGTCCAATCTATGACCTGCACCGATACCGCTGATGCCCAGGCAACGCTTGCGCAGGTGTGCGCGTTGGCGCAGGCTGGCTGCGATATCGTGCGCGTGAGTGTGCCCACCGAGGCCGCACTTGAGGGTTTCCGCACCATCTGCGCCGAGTCTCCGGTGCCGATTGTCGCCGATATCCACTTTAACCATAAACTCGCCATTGGTGCCGTTGAGGCCGGTGCCGCCAAGCTGCGCATCAATCCCGGCAATATCGGCGATTGGGCCAAGGTTGACGCGGTGATCGATGCTGCGGGTGCCGCGGGCTGTGCGATTCGTATCGGTGTGAACGCGGGATCGCTTGAGCAGGATATCGCCGAGCGCGACGACCTCACGCAGCCCGAAAAGCTCGTGATGTCGAGCGAGCGTTTCGTCAAGCATTTTGAAGACCGCGGATTCACCAACATCGTGCTTTCCGCCAAGGCCCATAGCGTGGCCACAACGCTTGATACCTATCGCGCCCTGTCGCGCGAAATCCCCCATGTTCCGCTTCACCTGGGCGTAACCGAGGCGGGTACCAAATTGCAGGGCACCATCAAGAGCTCAGTGGGTCTTGGTATCCTGCTGTCTGAGGGCATCGGTGACACCATGCGCGTCTCGCTCACGGCCGATCCGGTTGAGGAGCCGCCGGTCGCCTGGGGAATTTTGCAGTCGCTGGGCCTGCGTCGCCGCGGTCCCGAGATTGTCTCGTGCCCCACGTGCGCCCGCTGTCAGGTTAACCTGATTCCTATCGCCGAGGAAGTAACCGATCGGCTTAAGAACTATACCGCGCCGCTTTCGATTGCCGTCATGGGATGTGCCGTTAATGGCCCCGGTGAGGCTTCTGATGCCGACCTGGGTGTTGCTTGCGGACGTGGTCAGGCCCTGCTCTTTTCGCATGGCCAGATCATTGGTAAAGTAGCTGAGGATCAAATTGTCGACGCGCTTATGGCCGAGGTCGACAAACTAATTGAGGAGAAATAAATGACCCGAGCAATGTATATGTCTAAGCTCTATGCGCCGACGCTCAAAGAGGATCCGGCCGACGCCGAGCTTGCAAGCCATCGTTTGCTGCTTCGTGCCGGTATGATCCGCAAGGAGGCCGCCGGTCTCTATTCCTATCTGCCGCTCGCTTGGCGCTCGATTCGTAAGATCGAGAACATCGTGCGCGACGAGATGGACGCCGCCGGCGCCCAGGAGCTCATGATGCCCATTATGGTCGATGCCGAGCTGTGGCGTGAGTCCGGCCGCATCGATGCCTATGGCAAGGAGCTCGTGCGCTTTGATGACCGTCATGGCCGCGAGTTTGTGCTGGGCCCCACGCACGAGGAGACCGTCACGGCTCTGGTGCGCAACGAGCTGCGCTCTTATAAGCAGCTGCCCGTCAACCTGTACCACATTCAGGATAAGTTCCGCGACGAGTTCCGTCCCCGCTTTGGCCTGATGCGCGGCCGCGAGTTCATCATGAAGGACGCCTACAGCTTCTCTGCCACGCAGGAGAGCCTGCAGGAGGAGTACGACAAGATGAAGCAGGCCTACGCCAACATCTGCGAGCGCTGCTACATCAAGGCTCTGCCCGTTGTCGCCGACTCCGGCGAGATCGGCGGCGACACCTCCGTCGAGTACATGGCTCTGGCCGACGCCGGCGAGGCCTCGCTCGTTTACTGCGACGATTGCGGCTTTGCTGCCGATGATGAGGCTGCAAGCACCAAGGTCGTTGTGACCGAGGGCCCCGGCGACGGCACGCTTACCAAGGTCGAGACTCCGGGTATGGGCACCATCGAGGCCGTCGCCAAGTTCTTCGGCTTCCCCGAGAACGGTACGCGCAAGTCGCTGGCGTTGATCGACGCCGAGGGCAAGCCAGTCGTTGCCATTGTCCCGGGCGACCACGAGCTCAATGACTGCAAGGGCGAGCATGTCTTTGGCAAGGGCTATCGCATGATGACCGACGAGGAGCTTCAGGCGAACGGTCTGCACAAGGGCTTTATCGGACCGGTTAACCTGCCCGAGGGCATCCGTCTGGTGTGCGACGAGAGCCTGCGCGAGTCCAAGCAGTGGGCCTGCGGCGCCAACGAGGTCGATTATCACTTTACCGGTGCCTGTCCCGAGCGCGACTTTACCGTCGACCAGTGGGCCGACCTGGTTACCGTCGTTGCCGGCGATCCCTGCCCGCACTGCGGCAAGCCGCTCTCTGCTGCCCGCGGCATCGAGGTTTCCCAGGTCTTCCAGCTGGGCACCAAGTACTCCGAGGCCATGGGTGCCACCTTTATGGACGAGGACGGCAAGGAGAAGCCACTTATCATGGGTTGCTACGGCGTGGGCGTGTCCCGCTCGCTTGCTGCCGTCGTGGAGCAGCACAACGACGAGCACGGTATCGTCTGGCCGGTCTCCGTTGCCCCGTACGAGGTTGCAGTGATTCCGCTCGACCCCAAGAAGGAGGAGTGCGCTTCCGTCTGCGAGCAGATCGTTGATGGCCTGTGCGCCGAGGGTATCGAGGTTGTCGTCGACGATCGCGATGAGCGTCCCGGCTTTAAGTTTGCCGACAACGACCTTATGGGCTTCCCGTATCAGGTGGTGCTCGGCAAGCGTGGCTTTAAGAACGGCACCGTCGAACTCAAGGACCGTGCCACGGGCGAGCGCGAGGACGTGGCGATCGATGAGGTCGTCGCCAAGGTTTCCAAGCTTGTGAAGGCGGCACGCCGTTAATTGGCGATTTCGCTTGTAGTTCGATATACGGGACGGCCCCGCATTTCTCCAGATAGGGGAGATGCGGGGCCGTCCTTTTTTCTTCTCGGCGTGCTCAATCGCTAAAAGGAAAACCCCACAGCCCATGTGAGCTGCGGGGTTTTCTTTGTGCCTCCGATGCGAAATAAATCGCTCAGATATTACTGATAATCGACGACGTC
>CAJMNP010000051.1 GCA_905214895.1 uncultured bacterium
CGATGGAATGCAGCCGCGCGATGGACGAGGCTATGCTTTGCCGCGGCTTTGCCGGCGTGTATCCGGCGCCTGCACGCGCCGGGTTTGACTGGCGCGATGCGATCTATGCGGCCGTTGTGGCGTTGCTCGTCGTGTTGTGCGCGGTGTTGTAGCGCGGACGGTCGAACTGTCGATGTGAGTAGGGAAGGGCGGCGTTTTGGCAAACGATACGAATAACGCGATGGGTGCGAGCGGTGCTGCCGGCGCCGAGGTCACGCCGCTCATCGAGTTTCGCGACGTGGTGTTTTCCTATGCGGGCCATACGGTGGTCGACGGCGTTTCATTGCGGGTGAACCGTGGGGAGCTCGTTGCTCTGCTTGGTCCTAACGGCTGCGGCAAGACGACGATCATGCGTCTTATCAACGGCCTTGAGCTTGCGGACGCGGGTGCGTACCTGTTCGACGGGCATGCGGTTGATGCGGCGTTTCTAAAGGATTCCGCGGCTGCTCAGCGTTTTCATCAGCGCGTGGGCTTTGTGTTCCAGAATGCCGATGCCCAGCTCTTTTGCGCTACGGTGGGCGAGGAAGTTGCTTTTGGTCCCGCGCAGATGGGGCTGCCGGCAGATGAGCTCGAGCGCCGCGTGCGCGATGCCATGGAGCTGTTCCAGGTTGCCGATCTGGTCGATGCCTCGCCCTATCAGCTTTCGGGCGGGCAAAAGAAGCGCGTGGCGCTGGCTGCGGTGGTCTCGATGAACCCCGATATCCTGGTGCTCGACGAGCCTACCAACGGACTTGACGAGGACTCGTGCGACATCGTGGTCAACTTTCTACTGGCCTATGTTGCTGCCGGCAAGACGGTCTTGATGAGCACGCATCATCAAGATTTGGTGCGGCGCCTGGGTGCCCGCGCCATCTATATCGATCGATATCACCATGTGGTCGAGGCGCCGGTGTCGTCGTATGGAACCGAGAGCGGCGCTGCGGAATAGTTGCTGCGTAGAGCGTGCGTAGCCGCCCGCGCGGCTTTGCCGTGATGGTATAGTTATCCAGGTTTTTATGGGGGTGGCTATGCCAAGCTGGAACATTCATATCGCTCAGACGGAGCGTTTGCTGGAGCGCACCGGTGCGCTTGCCAATAGCGTGCGCGATCGCAATGCCTTTTTGTTTGGCTGCGTGGTTCCGGATATCTTCGTGGGCTATATGGTCCCTGGCATCGCCGATCCCATCCCGTATCGCATCACGCATTTTGCCAAGCCCGAGCCTATCCCTAAGCCGCGCGAGCACGAGTTCTGGGATACCTATGTGGCACCGTTGCTTAAAAGTTCGCCCACCGGTGCGCCAGCCGTGGCGACCTCGATTATCGAGGAACGCGAGCGACTGAACCGCGTGCACTATCCCCAGCGCTACAAGGATGCCGAACCGGTTGCCGGTCCCGGCGCTAGTGAGTTCTCGCTTGCGTCCGAAGATGTGGCGCAGTCGCTGCTCGATTTAACGCTGGGCGTCTGGTCGCATCTGGTGGCCGACACGGTATGGAACACGCGTGTGAACCAGTATCTGGAGGCGCACGGCGGCAAGCCGTGTGAGGAGTTCCGCATTAAAAAGCAAGGCGACTTTGACTGGTTTGGCAAGACGCTGGGCATTGTTTCCATCCCGCGTGCGACCGATCGCCTGTATACCGCTGCGACGCGTTTTGGGCAGTATCCCATACATAAGGAGTATGTGCTCAAGACCATCGGCGTCATGCACGAGATTGTACGCGAAAACCCCGGCGAGCCCGATCATCCGCCGTATCGCCTACTAACCGAGGAGTTTTTCGATGCAACGTTTACCGAGGTCATCGAGCTGACCGAGGCAGGCTTTGCCGCCCGCGTCGCATCACCCGGTGTGCCTGCTCTGCCTCTGATCGCTAGCTGCTAGCTGGCCGGCTTGACGGCGAACAGCTCATCCCAATCGACCAATAGCTCCCGTCGCAGGGCATCTTCGGTGGCGCGTTCCTGATCGGTCTTTGGGATGTAGGGAAGCCCCGCCTTTTTATGGATGAGTTCGGCGATGTTGTTAAAGCTCTTCGTGTCCTTGATTTGCTCATAGGTTATCTGGATAACATCATAGCCCATGCTGGTGAGGGCGGTGGTGCGCTCGGCATCGGAGAGACTTGCGGCTTCGCCATCGTGGGCGGAGCGGCCTTGGCATTCCAAGATGACGCCCATGCTGTTGGTGTTGCTCTCGATGAGGATGTCGGCGTAGCAGCAGGTTTTGTCATACAGTGAGCGCGCGGCGTCGCTGAGTGGGATGCGCACGTTATTGGTGATGTCGATGCCCAAGCCGCCCTCGTCGCGGGGGAGCGAGGCGAGCATGGAGGTCTGTACTTCGAAGGGCGAGGCGGTCTGCCCTGTCATGTGCTCGGCCGCCCAGCGCAGTTGTTTAACGCCGCGCAGGCCTGCGGCCTGCTTGGCGAACGCGGCGATATCCGCTGCGGAAAAAAGCGGTGGGCGCTTCCACAAGTTGGTGCCATTGCCGTTGACATCGTTAACTCGCTCCCAGCCGCAGTTGGGTGGAATGAGTTTAAGCGAAATAGCTTCATCAAGTTGTTGTTGCGTTCGCTCGCAGGGCTTAAACACTGCAAAGGAGCCGCACATCTCGTAGCAAGCCATGAGTAGCTGGTTGCGGGAGACCTGCGTAGCAAGGCTGAGCAGCGTGAACTCCGGTGAAGTGACATCAAATCCATGTTCAGTCTGCCTAAACGACCCAGGAGGCGGCTCTTGAGTCAGGAGGTGCGATTTAAACAGGCTTCGCGATCCGGATTGTGCCCGAGTGAATACAAGCCTGTGAAGCGGTGCGTGAAGCAAGTCTTTTACAACTGCATGACTTACGAGGCCGCAACATCTGCGATCCATATTGCCAAGGCTAATGGCGGGGTAAAGGCCTAATACCTGCGGCGGGATACGGTAATAGTAAAAAGCGGATTGACCACATAGCGTCAGGTCCATGACGTCCTCCAGGTCGAAATGTGCTTTTGGACCGTGCGATGCCAGCGTCAATTCGGAAGTATGCGGCAAAATCTGAACCCTGTGAGCAGACCTGGCTTTTGAGCCTAGTTTATCAGGCATTTTGTTGCGAAAAAACGGGGTGTGCTCAGAGGTCTCAGAATTTGCCGCATACTTCCGAAAACCAGGTCGATTTGGTTCTTGCTAAAACGATTTAGCAGCGTTGGATAAGGTGTGGGCTTGCCACCGGGCGAACACTTTTAGCGCTTGGGACTTTATTTTTTTGGACTCGAAGGGTGGATTTCGCGCTTTTGGTAAAGAAATGAGTGCGTGTTTTGCCGTGCGCCGACATTGGCACAGAAAAAGGGCCCGGAAGGCAAAGCCTTCCGGGCCCTTTGCAATGCAAATATGCTTGCAAGTACGACTTAGCGCACCTGAGCGACGTAAGCGACGTTGGTCGAGGAGACCTTGTCCTCGAGCTGGACGCTCATGCGGGGATCGCCGGCGGTAGCGACGGTCAAATCGCCAGCCTCGACGTAGCCGAGCTCCTTAGCGGTCTCGATCGCCTTGACGATCGTGCCGTTGACGGTGCCCTGGGTAATCTCTGCCTGGTGCGGGATGACGCCCCAGTACATGATCATCTGCTGGACGGCCCACTCGTGACGGGAGAACGCGCAGATCGGCATGTTGGGACGGAAGTGCGAGATCAGGCGAGCGGTACGACCGGTGGTCGTCGGCACGGTGATGCACTTGGCGCCAACGGTGGTGGCCATGTTCACAGCGGACATACCCACAACGTTGTTGACAACGCGGGTGCCGTGAGCGTCGGCCGGAACCTCGAGCGGAGCGTGGGCCGGGAGGTACTTCTCGGTCTCGAGAGCAATGCTGGCCTGCATCTTGACGGCCTCAACCGGGTACTTACCGGCAGCGGACTCGCCGGACAGCATAACGGCGTCGGTGCCGTCGTAGATGGCGTTAGCAACGTCGGCAACCTCGGCGCGCGTCGGGCGCGGGTTCTGCTGCATGGAGTCGAGCATCTGCGTAGCGGTGATAACGGGCTTGTAGGCCGCGTTGCACTTGGCGATGATCTCCTTCTGGATGTGGGGAACGAGCTCGGGCTTGATCTCGATGCCCAGGTCGCCACGGGCGACCATGATGCCGTCGGAAGCCTCGAGAATCTCGTCGAAGTTCTCGACGCCCAGGGCGCACTCGATCTTCGGGAAGATCGTCACGTGCTCGCCACCGTTCTCGCGGCAAAGCTCGCGGATGCCGCGGACGGACTCGCCGTCACGGATGAAGGAAGCGGCGATGTAGTCGATGTTCTCGGTCAGGCCAAAGAGGATGTCCTGACGATCGCGCTCGGTGATGGCAGGCAGCGAGATGTTGACGTTGGGCATGTTGACGCCCTTGCGCTCGCCGATCAGGCCGTCGTTCTTGACGACGCAGGTCATGTCCTGGCCGTCGACGGACTCGACCTCGAGGGCAACCAGGCCGTCATCGATCAGGATGAGGGAGCCCTTCTCGACCTCGGAGGGCAGAGCCAGGTAGTCGAGGGAGATGTGCTCAGCGGTGCCGTGGAAATCCTCGGACGTGGGCTGAGCGGTGACGACGATCTTGTCGCCGGTCTTGACGGCAACCTTCTTGCCATCGACCAAAAGGCCGGTGCGGACCTCGGGGCCCTTGGTGTCGAGCAGGATGCCGACGGGCATGCCGAGCTCCTTGGAAATACGGCGGACGCGCTCGATGCGACCGTGGTGCTCGTCGTAGGAGCCGTGCGAGAAGTTAAAACGGGCGACGTTCATGCCCGCCTTGATCATCTCGCGGATGGTCTCGTCGCTATCGCAGGCGGGACCCATGGTGCATACAATCTTAGTGCGCTTGTACATTCAGACCTCCATCTGACATCGTCTTGCGCTGATAGATAAACCATAAGAAATAAAACTGAGATGATTATAACGAAATGGCGACCGAATACCCCAAAAAATCGACCGTACGCCGATTTAGAAGTTCATTTTTTAGTCAAAAAAGACTAAAGAAAAATTTTTACCAAGCGGTCTTACCGCTGCTATCTGGGCGATATTTCAGTTTGATGATGCGCCGAAGAAAAAACGTTTTATCAATGTTGAACATCACACGGTCTGCATCGTTGCGAACGGACCCTATTTCCAAATGGATTGTTTTGGCTAGACCCGCCGCTTTGGGGTACCATAGCTCCACTATCAACTGCCGCTCAGCACGGCAGCCTTGATGAGCCCTTGCCCTTCTCCTGGGAATTATGATCGGGCATCAATCTGCTGAGTGGCCCGAATCCCAGGAGGGGACTCTATATGCAAAAGGAATACCTGTCCGCCGCGGCGGAGGTACTCAGCGACCAAGGTGTCGATGAGAACCTCGGCCTGAGCAACGACGAGGCGTCGTCGCGCCTCGCCAAGACAGGCCCTAACAAGCTTGAGGAAGCCGAGAAGACGCCGCTGTGGAAGCGCTTCTTTGAGCAGATGGCCGACCCCATGGTCATCATGCTGATCGTTGCCGCCGTCATCAGCGCGCTCACGGGCATGGTCAAGGGCGAGGCGGATTTTGCCGATGTCGCTATCATCATGTTCGTCGTTATCGTCAACTCGGTGCTGGGCGTGGTCCAGGAGGCTAAAAGCGAGGAGGCCCTCGAGGCGCTGCAGGAGATGAGCGCGGCGCAGTCCAAGGTGCTGCGCGACGGCAAGCTCGTGCACTTGCCGAGCGCCGAGCTCGTGCCTGGCGATGTGATCATGCTCGAGGCGGGCGACTCGGTCCCGGCCGATTGCCGCGTGCTCGAGAGCGCCACGATGAAGATCGAAGAGGCCGCACTGACTGGCGAGTCCGTGCCGGTCGAGAAGCACGCCAACGTGATCGAGCTCGCCGCGGGCACCGACGACGTGCCACTCGGCGACCGTAAGAACATGTGCTACATGGGCTCCACCGTGGTGTACGGTCGCGGTCGCGCCGTCGTGGTCGGCACCGGCATGAACACCGAGATGGGCAAGATTGCCGGCGCCCTGGCCGAGGCCAAGGAAGAGCTCACGCCGCTGCAGGTGAAGCTCGCTGAGCTCAGCCGCATCCTCACCATCATGGTTATCGTCATCTGCGTCGTAATCTTTGGCGTCGATATCCTCCGCCACGGCGTGGGTAACGTTCTCACCGACCCGACTGCCCTGCTCGACACCTTTATGGTTGCCGTCTCGCTCGCCGTCGCTGCCATCCCCGAGGGCCTGGTCGCCGTTGTGACCATCGTGCTGTCGCTTGGCGTGACCAAGATGGCGAAGCGCCAGGCGATTATCCGCAAGCTTTCTGCCGTCGAGACCCTCGGCTGCACGCAGACCATCTGCTCCGACAAGACCGGTACCCTTACTCAAAACAAGATGACCGTCGTCAAGCACGAGCTTGCTGCGCCTAAGGAGAAGTTCCTGGCCGGTATGGCCCTGTGCTCCGATGCCCAGTGGGACGAGGAGCTGGGCGAGGCCGTGGGCGAGCCGACTGAGTGCGCGCTCG
>CAJMNP010000052.1 GCA_905214895.1 uncultured bacterium
AGCTCGCGACGAATGGGCTCGTCGTCCTCAACGATATAGATCAGCGCCATGGATTACGCTCCCCTCTTAGTTGTCTTACAGCCATTATTGCCGCGAAGTCGCCGGCACGCGCCTCGCGCGGCAACAAGGTGACAGAACTGTTCGCGAACGAAAGGTTCGACTCGCCCTCGCTCGCAACGGGTGCGGGGATCAAATGATTATAAAATCCCCGCGCCAGAAAAATCATTTAGCGGCGGGCGCGGAGCTTTTCGTAACCGTCGGCGAAGAAGGTGACCATAGCAGCGTCCGCCTCGGCAGCGTCGGCATCGGCAGCGGGAACCACGCCGTGCTCGTCGCTCACCAGAAACAAAGCACCCTTGAGCTGCGCGGGAATGTCTACGCGCGTGACCGAGATGCCCTTGGTCTGGGCCAGCTGCTCGATGAGCGTCGCCGTACCGCACAGGCACTCGTCCGCCGGCGCCACAAAGGCCAGCTCTCCGTCGTTGACGGAAGCGAGCAACTCGGGTGCCACGCCGGTTTCGTCGGCCTCGGAGCGGGCCTCGGCAGAGCGGGCACGCAGCGCCTTGGCCGAAGTATCGGCCAGCGGCTCGTACTCGCCCACCGTCATGGCGGCATTGCCGTTGACGTCGATCACTAGCATGAGCACGCCGTCGTGCGCGGTGTAATCGCCCTCGGCAAGCGACCACTCAACGTGCTGCTTGGCCCAGCTGAGCATGTTATGGGTAAGCGGTTCGCCCTGCACCAGACGCTCGGACAGCGCACGGATGTGACGGTTGAGCATGGGCACCTTTTTGTTGGACATGCGCCAACGGCAGACAAGCGCGGGCTTGTCGAGCGTGAACTTCTCGACCGCCTCCTGATTGGCGCAAAAGTCCTCGTACGCACGCTGGTCCTCGGCATTGCCAAACAGCTCGGCATCATCAATCTGGGGCATGGTTGTACCTTTCGTGTTAGTCATTCCGTCCTCTTATACCAAAAAGACGGCCCTCCAAACGGAGCAGCCGTCTTTTGCGGAGATTATTTTGTCCCAAGGCGGAACTTAGTGGCGGAAGTGGCGAGCGCCCGTAAACACCATAGCAATATTGTGCTCATTGCAGGCCTGGATGCTCTCGTCGTCGCGCTTGGAGCCGCCGGGCTGGATGATGCAGGTCACGCCGTGTGCGGCAAGCACGTCGACGTTGTCGCGGAACGGGAAGAACGCGTCGCTTGCGCAGGCAAAGCCGCCCTTCTCCACGCCCTCGCGCTCGCAGAAGTCCTCGGCGCGCTCGCAGGCAAGCAGCGCGGAGTCAACGCGGTTGGGCTGACCGGGGCCCATGCCAATGCCGGCCTTGCCCTTGGAGACCAGAATGGCGTTGGACTTAACGCCCTTGCAGACCTTCCAGGCAAACTCAAGCTCGGCCATCTCGGCATCGGTGGGCTTGCGGTCGGTGGGGAACGTAAAGGTCGCGGGGTCCTCGGTCACGTGGTCGACCTCCTGCACCAGCATGCCGCCATCGATGGAGCGCAGCTCCACCTTGGCGCCGTGGTCCACGCCGCCGGTAGCCAGCACGCGCAGGTTGGGGCGCTTGGCCATGCGCTCGAGCGCCTCGGCGGTGTAACTCGGGGCGATGATGACCTCAACGAACTGCTTGTTCTGATCGGCAAAGTGCTCAACCAACTCAAAGGGAACCTCGCGGTTGCAAGCGATGATGCCGCCAAAGGCGCTCTTGGGATCGCAGGCAAAAGCGCGGTCGTAGGCAGCCGTGATGTCCTCGGCAACGGCGGAACCGCAGGGGTTCTGGTGCTTGAGGATCACACAGGCAGGCTCGTCGAACTCGCGGACCAGGTTCCAAGCGGCGTCGGCGTCCAGATAGTTGTTGTAGCTGAGCGGCTTGCCCTGAATCTGCTCGGAGCCAACGAGCGGGAACTGCGAGCTCGCGGTGTTCTCGCAGCCCTCGGCAAAGCGATAGACCGTGGCCTTTTGCTGCGGGTTCTCGCCATAGCGCAGGTCGTCGACCTTCTCGAGCGAAACCTCGAGCTTGGCAGAGGTGTCCGCCACGTCGCTTGCCTGGGCGGCAAGCCAACGGGAGATAGCCGTGTCGTAGGCGGCGGTGGTCTGGTAGACCTTCACCTGCAGACGACGACGGGTGGAAAGCGTGGTGCAGCCACCGGTCTCGTGCATCTCGGCCAGGACGGCGTCGTAGTCGGCCGGATCGGAGATGACGGTAACGCTCGCGGCGTTCTTGGCGGCAGAGCGCAGCATGGAGGGGCCACCGATGTCGATGTGCTCGATGGCATCCGCAAAGGTGACCTCGGGGTTGGCAACGGTCTTCTCGAACTCGTACAGGTTGACGACGACCAGGTCGATCAGCTTAATGCCGTGCTGAGCGGCTTCCTGCATGTGCTGCTCGGAATCGCGACGGGCAAGCAGCGCGCCGTGAACCTTGGGATGCAGCGTCTTGACGCGGCCGTCCATCATCTCGGGATAGCCCGTAAACTCCTCGATGGGGGTTACGGGAACGCCCGCGTCCTCGATGGCACGAGCCGTGCCGCCCGTAGAGATGATCTCGACGCCAAAGTCGTCAACCAGCGTCCGTGCGAAATCGACGACGCCCGTCTTATCGGTAACCGAGATCAACGCGCGTGCGATCTTCACATCAGATCCCATGCAGTCCTCCTGTCTGGTACGCCGCCGTGCTCTGTGAGTCGGTGATACGTCGATCTGCAGCGCTCGCGCAGCGGCATTGAAAATACTGATTTAATGTAGCGCATCGAGCGCATCGATGCACCCCGCAACGCACGGCTGTGCAGAAAAAGTTTGCGAGCGGAGGGGATGGACACGGCATCGGGCACGGTGAGTTCATGGAACACAGGGGCACCATAATTAGATGCCAATAGCGTGGTAGAACTGTGCTCGATATGCATCCGCAAAAGAAAGAGGCACCATGGTCTCGCGGGTTCTCTACCGACCGTTTGATACCGAAGACTTCGACGCCATCGCGCTGATTCTGCAGCAGCTTTGGCACAACAATTCGGATAACGATGAGTACAACCGCCTCGAGGCCACGTGCGACCTTGCCTACTGCCTTTCGTCCTCGACGTTTTCGCAGGTTGCCGTAATCGACGGTCAGGCGCGTGGCATTGCGCTCGCGCGTGCGGGACAGAGCTCCGGCGCCACCGTCAAGGAACATTGGATGGATACCGAACGCGCGCTGCTATCGCAGATGCGCGAGCTGGAGCCCGATGTCTGCGCCGAGTACCTCTCATTTGTGCGCGCAACCATCCGAACCAACAACCGCCTGCTCGAGAGCAGCCCGTTGCCGCACGACAACGAGGTCACGCTGCTTGCCGTTGATCGAGATGTCCACGGCCTGGGCGTTGGCTCGGTGTTGCTCGATGCCGCGGTCTCGTACCTTTCCTCGCGCGGGGCGACAAGGGCGCACCTGTACACCGACTCCAACTGCTCTTGGAAGTTTTACGAGCTGCACGGCTTTAAGCGCGCGGCCACGCACCGCGCCAACCGCGAGGAACGCCGCCACGCCATGCCGCGCGAAAGCTTCCTCTACGAGCTGGACCTAACCGTCTAGGCCCAGCAACCATACCTAGTCATTTAAGTCTATCCCCAATGACTGATCCCCAACGACTGGTCATTTAAGTCTGTCCCCAATGAGTAGCCTAGGGAGTCTGCAAATAGCCGTGGGCAAAAAACATCAAATATGAGTACTGTTACCTTTTTAGTAGCAGCGATTTGGGGCATTTTGAGGCTTTTAGACACGGCGGTCAGCCGGGCGAGCTAACGTATTTCCTCAAATGTTCAATAAAAGTGGCCCCTAACGAGAAATACTCTCATTAGGGGCCGGTAATTAAGCGCAAATTAATGCAACCATTTCGGCAACAGTACTCATATTTGCCATTTTTTGCCCACTGCCCCTTCCGATGGAGGGGACTACGGGCAAAAGCGGGAGGATCGGCGCATTTTGGCACATAAAAAGGGGATGGGCTTTCCCCGACGGCTGTCGAGAAAAGCCCATCCCATAGCTTACGACCGTTAGAACGTTCCGCCGCCGCCTCCGCCGACGCCGCCGCCTCCGCCGCCGCCCGAGAAGCCACCGCCTCCGCCGCCACCCGAGCTGTCCGAGCTCGACGCGAGCTCACGGATGCTCTCGTGATACACGCCATCGAATGAATCCATCGGCGACTCGTTGCCGTAATGATGGTAGTACCACCAGTAGCAGGGATAATTGTCGTAGAAACCGTCGGCCTCGCGCACCTCAGGCGGTACGGCCTCGGCAAGCTGACGCAGGACTTCCTTCGAAACGCCCAGCGCCGCACCCATCACCAGAAGTTTATTCCACAGGACCAGATCGCCGGGGACGGCTTCCTTTAGGCGCGTGAAGTCCTCGAGCCAATGCTTAAGCGCCTTGCATCGAGCCGCCACCTCGGCGCCCTCCGGCGTAAAGCGGCGGAACGTAAGGCCCACGCCAATACCCACCAGCACAATCGGCACCGAGATAACCGCGGCGATAATGTTCGCCTGTGCGCCGTCGGTAAAGAAGATGGATCCCACGGGAACAAAGGCGATCAGGATACCAAGAACCAGACAAAACACCATTGCGACAATGCCGTCCGAGGCAACGTACTCGCTATCGGCCAGCTTGCCCTTAACGGTGTTCTGATAGTCCTCGAGTTTGTCGCCCACGGGCGTAGCGTGCTGCTTAACGTAGTGCTGCAGCTCGTCAAACGTGCGCGAGCGATCACCGTTCTCGTCGGGCTTAGCACCGGCAAAGAAGACCTTGAGCACCATGCGGTCAATGCCCTTGGCCGACTTCCAGCCCACATCACTCACCGTCACGCGATACGTCTGCTCTTCTTTTTCGCGCCCCAACAGACCCTTCTTGGCCTTGGTCACGGTCGCCTGTTCCAGCTTGATCACACGGTCGTCGGTGAGCTTCATGAGCGTGGCGATATATGCCTGATCGGGCACCTCGTTCCAGCTCATGAGGGCCGAAAGCACGGCGGGATGGTCGGCCGAAGGTACATCGCGGAAATATTCGTCCTGGAAAAGCGGCTTGGGTTTGCGACGGCGCAGCTTGAGCACAACGATTGTGCCGGTAAATGCCACCGCCGCGACAACACTTAGCACGGCAAGTGCATTGGCAATCATGCGAGCGTGAGCGCGGCGGGCGTTAGCCTCGTCGGCCCATGCCTTCTCCTCGCTCAGGATCGTCGACATGCGCTCTTCGCCCGAAGCGGCAAGCTGCGGCACCCAATCGCTGGGGAAGGCGATGCGCGCCTCGGCGAATTCGCCCTCATGCACGCAGGGAATGGTATAGGTGACCATGGGCTCGTCCACATCGAGCGACACGTCGCCCGTCAGCGGGCCGTGGCCCCATGCACGGAAGTTATCGCCCTTGATGGCCGCCGTCCCGGCGGCAGCATTTGCGAAGTACACTTCCATCTCGACATCGTCGGAATCCGCGGACCAGCCGTCGCCCACAAACTTCCAGTAGAGCTCGGCGGTATCGGCCCAATTCATAACCGCACCGGTCATGGTGTAGCTCACATAATAGATCGCGCTGTCGCCGCTCTCGTGGGGGCTGAAAACCTTGATCTTTACGCCGCCGTCGGACTGCTCAACCGTATAGACGCCGCTGTCGCCTTTGTTTGCGCTGTCGACCTTGTTAAACGCGGTGTCGTCTTCCTCGACGCTCAACACATTGACGCCCGCCGCGCCGCCCTGCTGGTTGGTGCCCGCATTGATCTCCCAAAACACGCCGTTGATGTCGTCGTCGAAATCGAACTGGCGTCCCTCGACAACGGTCAGCGATCCATCGGCCTCGACCGTGGCACCGATATAGGTTTGGGTCATGGAGTAGCCGTCGGCGTGGGCGGCGACAGGCAGCAGCAGCAACGCAAACGCGACAAACGCGCAGACGGAAACGAATCGCGCAAACAAGCGGCGCTGCCGGCAGGCATTGGCAACGGGGGCGTTCATAGGCACATCCTTTGTCTGTAAAACCAACATCGCCATTGTCCCACGTTTGCGGGCACACATGACGAATATCTGGGCCAACGGAACGTCAAATGGGACAAAAGTCCCACCCGAGTCTGGCACTTAGGGACGTTCCTTATCTGCCGGCAATTTGGGACACTCTTTGGCACGGCCTACATCAACGATAGACACCACTTCACAGCTCCGTCACAGGTGTAGCGGCTTTGTGTTGCTGCGACGTGTGCCGATTGAGTCCGCGAGCAAGGGGCATAAAGCAGTTGAGCGAAAACGGTTGCCCCTTTCCCGTTCGCTCGAGGATCATGTCCCCCTTTTCCGCGGAAACCCCGGCAGTTGCGAAGAGCTGCCGG
>CAJMNP010000053.1 GCA_905214895.1 uncultured bacterium
ACACCGCCGAGTTCGCGATCCCCGGCCTTGACGACGAGTTCCGCGTCATCGTGTCTCCGTGGATCCTCTCCTCGCTGATTACCGATCGCCTTGCCGCTTACTACGAGACGGTCACCAAGCACAACCTCAACTACCGTCGTTACTATCACCAGTTCGACTACTAATCGGTGATAAATAAGCTACTGATTAAGAAGCACCCTGCCCGGGCGCATGCGTCCGGGCATTTTTGTGCCGAAATTCGCAAGAAAGGGGAATCGAATGAGGCAGTTTATCGTGGCGTCCCATGCTCATTTCGCGTCTGGAATCGTCGAGAGCATCGGCCTGCTCTCCGGCGAGCGCGAAAACGTCCATGCGCTGTCTATGTATGTCGACGGAAACGAGGACCTGGTCAAGGACGCCGCAGCGATTCTGGACGGCTTTGTCGCGGACGATGAGGTCGTCGTTTGCACCGACCTCTTTGGCGGCAGCGTCAACAACGAGTTCACCAAGATCGTCCAGACGCGCCCCAACACGCACCTGGTGACCAATATGAACCTGCCACTCCTTATTCAGCTGCTGTTCGTACCCGACTCCACCCCGATCGATGAGGCCATTCGCCAGATCGTCGAGGCGGACGACACCAAGGTCAAGTACGTCAACGACCTGCTGGGGCAGGCCGAACTCGATGAGTTTTAATCGCTAGGAGCACACCATGATTCAAATGATTCGCGTAGATTATCGACTGCTTCACGGCCAGGTTGCCGTTAGCTGGACCTCGGCTTTGGGTGCCGACTGCATCCTGCTGGTGAGCGATACGGTTCTCAATGACAAGCTTCGCCTGCAGGCCCTATCCCTCGCAAAGCCTGAGGGATGCAAGGTCGTCGTCAAAAACACCGAGGACGCCGTCAAGGCGCTTCAGAGCGGTGTGACCGACAAGTACAAGCTCTTCGTGGTTTGCGAGACGATCCAGCAGGCCGGTGCCGTCGCCAAGGCGATGGGCGTCAAGAAGATCAACCTCGGCAATGTTGCCTTTAGCGAGAATGCCCGCCAGGTCTCGACGAGCGTGTTCCTTACGCCCGAGAACGAGGCATACGTGAAGGAGCTGCTCGGCGAGGGCTACGAACTGTTCATTCAGATGATTCCGGCAGATGCGAAGACTGACGCCGCGAAGGTCATCGGTTAGGGGCTGTCATGGTTATCAAGACAATCCTGATTTTCCTGATTGCCCTTTTGGGCTATTCCGAGTGGCTGACGGGCACGAGCTACCTCCAGCGCCCGATCGTGCTCGGACCTCTGGTTGGCCTTGTCATGGGCGACATGGTGACCGGCACGATCATGGGCGCCACGATGGAGCTTGCCATGGTCGGCGCCATCTCGGTCGGTGCGTATAACCCGCCCGATACGATTTCCGGCACTATTCTGGGCGTATCGCTTGCCATGCAGGCCGGTGCGGACGCTTCGGCGGCCCTGACCCTGGGCATTCCCATCGCAACGATCGTCCTGGCGCTCGATACCGCCCTGGGCCAGCCGGTAATGCTACTGCTGGTGCACCGTATCGACAAAAACGTCGAGGACGGAGACACCAAGGCCATCACGCGCAACATGCTCATCGCCGGTTACGCGCAGAGCTGGTGCGGCCTGCTGATTATTCCCCTGGCATTCTTCTTTGGCGCCGATGCTGTTGCCAGCCTGCTCAACATCATCCCCGATTTCGTTCAGACCGGCATGGATGTCGCCGCCGCCTTCTTGCCCGCGCTCGGCTTTGCAATGCTGGCGCAGATGATTATGAACAAAACGGTGGCTCCGTTCTTCTTCGCCGGCTTCTTCCTCGTCGCCTACTTTGGCATTAGCACGACGGGCGTGGCGATCTTTGCTGCGATCATCGTCGTCGCGATGACGGTTTTGGGCGAGAAGAAAAAGGCGGAGCAGCCCGCAGTGGCAACCGAGGATCCTGCGATTGGGAGTGGGTTCGATGAGTTTTAAGTTTGAGTCTTCTTATGACGGGCTGATTTCCCGCGCAGACCTTAAGAAGCTGTTCTGGCGCTCGATTCCCTATGAGCATTCCTGGAACTACGAGCGTATGGGCCATATCGGCTTTATGTGGGCCCTTATGCCGATCCTTCGCAAGCTATATCCGCAGGATGCGGACTTTAAGGCCGCCCTTAAGCGCCATATGGAGCTCTATAACGTCACGCCGTACATCTCGACGCTCCCCATGTCCATTGCTGCCGCAATGGAAGAGGTCAACGCTACTGACGATAGCTTTGACACGAGCGCGATCTCTAATGTCAAGCTTGCTTTGATGGGACCGCTGTCCGGCGTGGGCGATGCCTTCTACTGGGGCACGCTGCGAATTTTGGCAACGGGTGTCGGCACATCGCTGGCGCTGCAGGGCTCTATTCTTGGCCCGATTTTGTTCCTGCTCGTGTTCAACGTCCCTCACTACATCATCCGTTACCTGCTGACGTTTGTGGGATATCGCTTTGGCTCGGACATGATCAGCAAGGTCCAGGAATCGGGCATTATGGACACGATCGTCAAGATGGCCTCTATCATGGGCGCCATGGTGATCGGTGCTATGACCATGGAGATGGTCACCGTGGACATTCCGCTCATGGTCGGCGCGGGCGATGGCGCTCAGACGCTCGCCGAGCTGCTCAACGGAATCTTCCCGGGCTTTGTCACGATGGGGCTGTTTGGAATCGTCTATCTCATGCTCAAGAAGAAGATGAATCCGCTGCTCATCATGCTCGTGATCCTACTCGTGAGTATCGCCGGCGCGTTCTTTGGAGTGCTTGGTGTTCAGTAGGGTATCCGTCATAATTAAAACAATGTAAGAGGGGGCGTCGCGCACACTGTGCTGCGGCGCCCTTTTGCTGAAAGGTGGACAAGATGGAGTATCCACAGCTTGCCGTCATGAATATCAGCCATCGCTATTTTGACCTTGAGGAATTCTTTTCCTCGGCAGCGGCCTCGGGCTACACGTGTTGCGAGCTTTGGACCGGGGCGATGCATCTGTATGTCGATTGCCATGGATACGATTCGCTCGAGCAGGTGCGGGAGCTGTCGCAGCGGTATGGAGTTCGGATTGTGGGGCTTTGTCCCGAACAGAACAACCCCAAGCCGTGGAATATCGCGGCGCGTGGGAATGAGGCGCGTGCCCGCACGCTCGCGTACTTTAAGAACGTTGTGGATATCGCGGCGGAACTTGGAGCCGAGCAGGTCATGGTCTCGAGCGGCTGGGCATTTTTGAACGAGCCGATCGAGGACGCGTGGGGTCGCAGCGCCTCGATGCTGCGTGCGATTGCCGAGCATGCGGGAGAACGCGGCGTGCGACTGGTGCTCGAAGCCCTACAGCCGGTTGAGTCGATGATCGTGAACTCGGCGGCCGATACGAAGCACATGATCGAGGCAGTTGATCATCCGGCACTTAAGGCGTGTCTGGATATGGGCGCCATGGCGGTGGCGGGGGATACCATCGACGATTACTTCGATCTGCTTGGCGATGATGTCGCCCACGTGCATTTTGTCGATGTTGCGGCAGATGGCACGACGCATCTTGCCTGGGGTGACGGCGACCGCGATATGCGCGCTGACCTGGATAGGCTGGTGGCGCGCGGCTATCGCGGAGTTGTTTCGGCCGAGACCTATGACGGGCGCTATTTTGCCGACCCCGCAGCTGCCGATGCGCAGGTAATGGCAGAGTATCGTCGTGCGATTGGCGCCTAGGTGGGGTTGGGCTGCGGCAATCTGCCCCATGTTTCCAAATGAATACGGTGTGAGCGGCTGCGACGGATTTCCCCCGCAAACACTCTAGTATGCTAAAGTACCCAGAAGACCGGCGGAGCTATGCCGGTCTTCTGTTCTATACGAAGCACAGCATGAGGAGGCTCACCAGATGACGGCCACACCGTGGGGATTCCGGGACATATTGCCCGAGGAGGCTCAGGCACGCGAGGAGATCGCATGTACGGTGAAGGGCTGCTTTAGGGAGCATCATTACCTGCCGGTCGAGACGCCGCTGCTCGAGGACAAGGGTTCGCTCGAGGAAGGTGGCCGCATTGCGGACACGCCGTTTAAGCTCTTTGACGATGACGGGCGTTTGCTGGTGGTCCGTCCCGACAACACGTTGCCGATCGTGCGCTTGGTTTCGACCCGCATGCGCGCGGCCGATTTGCCGCTGCGCCTGCGCTACGAGGCACCGGTGGTTCGCGAGTGCCAGCGCAATGCCGGCGGCTCGCGTCAGTTTACGCAGCTGGGCTTTGAGCTCATCGGCGCGGGCGACGCCGCGGGCGATGTCGAGATTGTCTCGCTGGTAGCCGAGGCTGTGCGTAAGCTGGCACTGCCCGATGCGCGCATTATCGCAGGTAGCGTGCGTCCGTTTAAGGAGCTGCTTGCGGCCTGTGAGGATCGCGAGCTGGCTGCCGAGGCCCTGCGCTGCGTGCACGCCAATGACTTTGTGGGCCTCGATGCCCGCGTGGCGGCAAGCACCGAGTCCGATGCCGTCAAGGCCGCCATTAGCGAGCTGCCGCGCCTGCACGGTGGCCCCGAAGTGCTCGACCGCGTGGACGCGCTGCTGGAGGCCGCCGGTATCGTCGCGCCGCTCACGCGCGAGCTGCGTGCCCTGGTCGAGGGCCTGGCGCCCGAGGACGCCCAGGTGCTGTCCTTCGACTTCTCCATCATGAACTCGTTTGATTACTACACGGGTCTGGTTTTTAAGGCCTATGCCGGCGGCCTGCCCGATCCTGTCGGTTCGGGCGGTCGCTACGACTCCATCTTTACCGGCGCGTTCGGCGATGGCATCGAGGTACCGGCGGCGGGATTTGCCTTTTCGCTCGAGCGTCTGGAGGCCGCGCGCACTTCGGCTGAGGACGCCGCTTCCGACGGCGACCACGCCGCGGGCCGTGGTGCCGAGGGTCCGCTGCGCATCGCCGTTCCCAAGGGCTCGCTTAAGGCCGACACGCTCGACGTGCTCGAGGCCGCGGGCCTGGACGTCTCCGAGCTGCGCGACCCTGGCCGTCACCTGATCGTGCGCGGTCGCGATACGCGTGCCGGCGAGGGCGCGGTCGGAGATATCGAGTTTGTCATTGTGCGCCCCAGCGATGCGCCCGCCTTTGTGGGCTGCGGTGGTGCCGATTGCGGCATCTGCGGCTGGGATTCGCTTATCGAGGCCGACCTCAACCTGCTGCAGCTGGTCGATCTGGGCTACGGCCTGTGCACCTTTATTGAGGCTGAGCCCGCTTGGCGCGCCGGTCAGGCCGAGCGCAACTATGCCCGCCGCGGTTCGCTTCGCGTGGCAACCAAGTACCCGCGCATCGCGAGTGCCTGGTATGCCGAGCGCGGCGTGAATGCCGATATTGTCTCGCTGCACGGTAACATCGAGCTGGGCCCCATCGTCGGTATGACCGATCGCATCGTGGACATTACCGCCACGGGTGCCACGCTGCGCGATAACGACCTGGTTATTACTGGTCGCATCATGGACTGCACAGCGCGCTTCTTTGTCAATCCGGGTGCCGCTCGCCTGGATCCGCGCGTACGCGATCTTGCCGATCGCCTGGCTGCTGCCGTGAAGGACAAGCATTTTGAGCCCGTTGCGGGCTCGGCACAATAGCGCGAGCACGCACGGGCGCCCCAACGTACGGGCTGCGGGTCGACTGGCGCCGCCGCCCGGCATCTCGTTTTCCAAACGCAACCTCGATCGATAGGGGATACCGATATGAAGACCATCAAGCTTGCTCCCGGTGAGCGCCTCGTTACCAACCAGCTCAACCGCAAGGGTGTGCTGCCGCAAAACATCGTCGACGCCGCCCGCGATATCGTGGCCAACGTGCGTGCCAACGGCGATGCTGCGGTGCGCGATTACTGCCAGCGTTTTGACGGTGTCGAGCTGCAGAGCTTTCGTCTGCCGCAAGAGCAGATCGACGCCGCGCTCGAGGGCCTCGATCCGGCCTTTGTCGCCGCGCTCGAAAAGGCCGCGCGCCAGATTCGCGAGTTCCACCAGCGCGAGGTCGAGCAGAGCTGGTTTACCACGCGTCCAGACGGAACGATGCTCGGCGTCAAGGTGACGCCGCTCGCCGCGGCCGGCATCTATGTGCCGGGCGGCCGCGCGCAGTATCCCTCCACCGTGCTCATGAACGCCATTCCCGCCAAGGTGGCCGGCGTCAAGCGTGTGGTCATGGTGACGCCGCCACAAAAGGACGGCCTGATCAGCCCCTATACGCTCGCCGCGGCCAAGCTCGGCGGCGTGGACGAGATCTATATGGTGGGCGGCGCCCAGGCCGTGGCCGCGCTGG